>JAEWSV010000160.1 GCA_023398155.1 Spirochaetota bacterium | reverse complement strand
CCGCTTTCATCGTAAATAAGCTTGCGGTACTGCTCGAAATCCGCATCGGCCAGAAAATCACCCATGGGTATAAGTGTATGTAGGCCCTCGGCGGCTGTCAATTGAATATGTGCGTGGTATAGTTGATTCTATGGGTCAAAAAGGTAGGAATTGCGCGGTCGTCGCCGTCGCGTATGACGAATCCATGGATACGCCGCTGGTTCTTTTGCGGGAAGAACGGGATAGCCGCATATTCTGCATCCCGGTGGGCGCCTTCGAGGCGGGTTCCATCATAATGGCCGCGGAGGGGTTCCTGCCTTCCCAGCCCCAAACCCACGATGTGCTGGCCGAACTTTTCAAGCGCCATAGGTTGAAGGTTGAGCGGTTCGAGATTAGGGGCAGCGCCGTATCCGGCTATTACGGCATCCTCAAATACCGCAAGGGCCTGTTCCGGCACACCATGAACGTGCGCCCCTCCGACGGTATCGCCCTGGCTCTGCGTCTGGGGAGCCCCATCATGGCGGACCCCTCCCTGACGGCCGGCGCGGCATCCTCCGATCGATGCGCGGCCGATCATCTTCAGGCCGACCGAATACTATTTCTGGACAACGGACTCCAGTCGGCCGCGGCCCATTTATAGCCGGCAGCCCCCTTTATCCGTTCCTCCGTTGACGAAGGGTCGGCGGACGGTGATAATGCCGTTACATGAACAAGTATATCTTCGTCACCGGCGGCGTATGCTCCAGCTTAGGCAAGGGCGTCGCGGCCTCTTCCTTGGGCGCGCTGCTCGAAGGTCGGGGACTCACGGTCCGTATGGTGAAATGCGATCCTTATATCAACGTGGACGCGGGAACTATGAGCCCTTACCAGCACGGGGAAGTCTACGTCACGGATGACGGGGCGGAGACGGATCTGGATTTAGGCAACTACGCCCGCTTCACCACCGGGCCGCTATCCCGCGCGAATTCCATCACGACCGGCCAGGTGTACGATGCCGTGATCCGCAAGGAGCGAGAAGGCCGCTACTTGGGGAGGACCGTTCAAGTCATCCCGCACATCACCGACGAGATAAAGGGCCGCATCCTCGCGGTCGGAAAAGACAGCGAAGTCGATGTCGTCATCATAGAGATCGGAGGCACGGTCGGCGACATCGAATCGATTCCTTTCCTTGAGGCCGCTCGCCAGCTCATCCACGAACTCGGACGCACCAACGCGCTTTCCGTCCATCTCACCCTCATTCCCGAAGTCGCCGGAGGGGAGCTGAAAACCAAGCCGACCCAACACTCCGTCAAGGCGATGCAGGAACAGGGCATCCAGCCCGATATCCTCATCTGCCGGGCTCCCGAACTCCTGGACGAATCCACCCGCCGCAAGATAGCGCTGTTCACCAACGTGGAGAGCGACGCGGTCTTCACCTCCTACGACGTACGCACCACGATCTACGAGGTGCCCCTCATCTTCCACGAGCAGAAGCTCGATCTCGTAGCGCTTAAGAAGCTCGGCGTGGAGAGTCGCCATGCCGACCTTTCGGCCTGGACTTCCATGATGGACCGTTTCCGCGGGCGCGAGGGCGCGGTGCGCATCGGCATCGTCGGTAAGTATATGGACCTCCACGACTCGTATAAGTCGGTCTATGAAGCGCTCTTCCACGCCGGCTTGGCGGACGGCGTGGGCGTGGAACTCGTTAAGATCGACTCGTCCCGACTGGAAGGGGAGGCCGATCCGGAGTCGGTGCTCGGCGCTTCCGCGGGCGGGCCGCTGCACGGGATCCTCGTGCCCGGCGGCTTCGGTCAGCGGGGCATCAACGGTATGGTGCGCGCCGCCGAGTGGGCGCGGAAGAACAAGATACCGTACTTCGGCATCTGTTTGGGTATGCAGATCATGGTGATCGAGTGGGCCCGCGACGTGCTCGGCTGGTCGGACGCGGACTCCACCGAATTCAACCAGGATACCAAGCATCCCGTGGTTAGTCTCCTGGAGGAACAGGTGGACGTGAAGAATTACGGCGGGACCATGCGTCTCGGCAAAAGCGAGACGGTGGCTGAAGCCGGTTCCCAGCTGGAGGCGGCCTATGGTTCAAGGAATATCTGGGAACGCCACCGCCACCGTTACGAATTCGCGAACGTATATCGAAAGGAGATGACCGAAACCGGTCTCCGTATCGCCGGCTTCACTCCGGATGAAAGCCTCGTGGAATCCGTGGAGTGGTCCGATCACCCGTGGGGGCTCGGGGTGCAGTTCCATCCGGAGTTCAAGTCCAAGCCGACGGCGGCGCATCCGCTGTTCCGGGATTTCGTCGCGGCGGCCCGGGACTTGATGCGTTCGCGCGCTTAAAAGATATTCGGGGTTTGCGGATATGGGACGCGGTATCGGTCGTTGCGCTCTCGCCTCATGCGCCGCTGTAGCCTCGCTGATCGCGCTTCTTTGCTCCTGCTCTTTCGATTACGGACCCATGGAAGCGGAGGAGGACGCTCGTCCCGATCTGATCATGGACGGCGTGGAGTACGTTCGAGTCCGCGACGGGGAGCCCGTCGTTCGCGTGCAGGCCGAGCGCGTGAAGCGTTACGAACAATCGCAAACCATGCGGATAGACCGGCTCCGGTTCGAGCAGTACGCGGCCGACGGAAAGAAGGCCGAGGCCGCCGGTTCTGCGGGAGCGGCCACGGTATTGCTGGAAAGCGGAGACGC
>JAEWSV010000158.1 GCA_023398155.1 Spirochaetota bacterium | reverse complement strand
CGTGAAGGCGGGGGCCGTGATCGCGCTCGCGCAGATCGTCGCCGCGACCGGCGTGCTGCTGGCCGACCGGGCAGCGGCGGTCGCCTATCCCGCCACGCTCTTCTGGGCCGCGTTCAACGGGTTCGCGTGCGGCATGGCCGTACTCGGGTTCCTGCCCCTCTTGGAGCAGGCGCTCAACGCCGCGACCACGTTCCGTCTCATCGAACTATCGGACCTCAACGCGCCGGTGCTCAAGCGCCTCCTGACGGTGGCGCCGGGCACCTACAGCCATTCGGTGACCGTGGCGAACCTGGCCGAGTCTGCCTGCCGCGAGATCGGCGCGAACGCCATCCTGGCCCGCGTCGGGGGTTACTACCACGACATCGGCAAGATGGATCAGCCCGACTACTTCATCGAGAACCAATCCGCGTACAACAAGCACGACGAGCTCGCCCCGCGCCTTTCGGCGACGGTTATCCGTAGCCACGTGAAAGTGGGCATTGAGAAGGCGCGGCGCCTCGGGATGCCCAAGGAAGTCATCGACATCATCGCCGAACACCACGGCAATTCCGTGATAAGCTGGTTCTACAACGAAGCCCTAAAACGGGAGGACCAGGTGAACGCGGACGACTTCGCGTATCCGGGAACGCCGCCGCGCACGCGGGAGTCCGCGGTGGTCATGCTCGCGGACACGGTGGAGGCGGCGGTCCGGACCCTGAAGAAACCGACGATGAGCAGGCTCGACAAATTCGTCCAGGAACTCATCATGTCCAAGTTCGAACAAGGCCAGCTTTCCGAGTCGGAGCTCACGTTCCGCGACCTGGAGACCATCAAGAACGCCTTCGTGCGCATACTCGCGGGCCACTACCATTCCCGTATCGAATACCCGAAGTCGGTCCGGGAGATCCTCCGATGAACCGGGTCGAAGTGGCCGTGGAAGGCCTCCCGGAGCCCGATTGGACCGCGAAGCTCGTCGCCTTCGCGGAGAAGGCGCTCGGACGCCTCGGTAGGGACGCGTGGGACCTCTCGTTCCTCCTCTGCGACGACGCGACGATGCGCGACCTCAACGCGCGCTACCGGGAAAAGGACGAAAGTACGGACGTGCTTTCCTTCAGCCTCGGAGAGAAAGTCGCGGACGATGAACTCGGGGAGCGCTGGGCCGCCGGCGACATCGCGATCTCCCTCGATATGCTGGCCGTGAACGCCGCGTATTTCGGCGTGAGCCGGGACGAGGAACTCCGTCGCCTCGTCGTGCACGGCATCCTCCATCTGGACGGCATGGACCACGAGGACAACGATCCGCTTAGGCCCATGCTCCGCCTTCAAGAGGAGCTGCTCAAGAGCCTGAGCGAGGAGCGCATCCTTTCATGAACCTAAAAAAGTTGTTCGCCCGACTTCTCGAACCCAAAGACGGGGGCGATGATAACGCGTACCGCGAACTGGAATCGGAAAAACGCGACATGATCCGCGGCGTGGTCGAACTCTCGGAGACCACGGTGAAAGAGGTCATGGTTCCCCGCATCGATACGGTCTTCCTTTCGGTGGACGGCGCGCGGGAGGAACTGCTGGAGCGCATAGCGGATTCGGGCCATTCCCGCTTCCCCGTCTATAAGGACACCATCGACAACGTCGTCGGCGTGCTCTACGTCAAGGACCTGCTGCGCAGCCTCGCGCGCGGCCAGACTTTCGAGATGGCCGCTTCGCTCAGGAAACCCTACTTCGTCCCCAAATCCAAGCGCATCGACGACCTCCTCCGCGAGCTCCAGCGCCGCCGCGTCCATATCGCCGTGGTGGTGGACGAGTACGGCGGCGTCTCGGGCATCGTCTGCATGGAAGACATCATCGAGGAGATCGTCGGCGATATCCAGGACGAGTTCGACAACGAGCGGGAAGATATACTCAAGATCGGCGACGGCGTCTACCTCTGCGACGCGCGGGTGAACCTGGACGACTTGGCCGAGGAACTCGAGGTGGCCTTGCCCGTGGAGGATTTCGATACGCTCTCCGGTTTCGTATTCGATCTCTTCGGAAAGATCCCGGTGAAGTACGAGAAGGCCGTGTACGAGGGCAACGATTTCATCATCCAGGATATGGAAGGGCATAAGATCAACACGGTGAAGATCGTGCTCCGCAAGGAACCGGCCGCATGAGGAGCGCGCGCTTCCGGCCGCTCGCCGCGCTCGCCCTCCTCGCGGCGCTGGCCGTTCCCCTCGCAGCCCAGACGGCTTCCTCGTTCTACGAGCGCGGCCGAGAAGCGATGCTCGAGGAGAACTGGTACGAAGCCGCGGAATCCTTCCTGGAAGCCCTGCGCCAGAACCCTTCGTACGCCGAGAGCGTTACCGCCTTGGCCGAGTGCTACTATTCGCTCGGCGAGTTCGATCAAGCCCTGCTCTGGGTGCGGAAGGCTCGAGCCCTCTCGCGAGGCTCGACCGCACTCGCGAACCTGGAAGCCTTCATCCTCATAGCCCAGGGGAATCTGGAAGGCGCGAATTCGGTCATTACCGACGTGCTCGCGGCCGAGCCGTACAATAAGGAAGCCCTCTTCGCCGCCGCCGAACTGGACGTGGCCCGGGGCAAGTCCGGCGCGGCGGCCGCCCGATACCGGGAGGTCGCTCGGCGCTACCCCGACGATCGGCGAGCGCTCCTGTCCCTCGCCTTGGTCCTCGGTTCCCTCGGGGACATGGAGGGAGCGCGGCAGTTCGCGTCCCGCGCCGCCGCGCGGAATCCGGACGATCCGCGGGTCCTGTACTACGCGGCCTACCTGGACGCAGCGGCCGGCCGGCTCGACGCGGCCGCCCAGGGGCTGGAAGCCGCCCTCGCGCTCAAGTCCGACTATCGACTAGCCCGTTCGCTGCTCGCCTCCATCCGCTATCGAACCGGCCGTTTCGAGGATGCGGTCCGCCTAGCGGACGCGCTGATCGCGGCCGACCGCGGCGACGCGTCCGCGTGGTACCTCAAGGGTCTCTCCTTCGCGCGGTTGGGGCGGAGCGCGGACGCCCGGGCGGTGCTCGCTTCAGCCCTTTCAGTGGACGCCCATAACGAGTTCGCGCGCGTCGCCTTGGAAGATCTGCTCATCTCCACGACCGCCGCGGAATCTACCGAGCGCGGCCGCTGGGCGAAGTACCATTTCGATCGCGCTCGCGCCTACCGCGAGCGAAACCTCTCCGACCAGGCCCTGTTCGAATATCGCCGCGGCCTCCGCTTGAATCCCTACGCGGCCGAGCGCGCCGCTTACGCCGATCTCTTGCGTACGCTCGACTATCCCGCCCGACAGCTCGCGGAGCTCCGGTTCATGCAGGAACTCGGCAAGGCCGACCGGGCGGTGAACGACGCGGTGGAGGCCTACGATTCCCTCCTCGCGGATGCCCTGCACCGCCGTTGGGAGGTTGACCCCGCCCTCGTGGAGGCTCGTCATTGGAAGGTGGCCATCGTCTCGGTGGCAGGCCAATCGGCTTCTCCGCACGTGGACTCAGGCCCCATCGTCGCTTCCTTCGCGCGCGACCTCCTCGTGCACGGCGGCGATATCGCTTCGGTGGACATCGAGGTCCGACAACCGAGTTTCTCCGCGGCCTTCCGCTCGGCCAGGGAGGCCGGAGCCGATTATTTCCTCATCGTTTCCGTCTCCGAGCGGGGGCGGGACTTGTCGCTCCGCGGGGAGCTCTTCGTGGCGCGTACCGGTTCCGCGGCCGCCTCCTTCTCAGCGTTCCGCACCGGCGAGGATCGCCTACGCAACGCGGCCCGGAAAATCACCGAGGGTCTGGAATCGGCGCTGCCCTTCCGGGGTAGGCTCATCGCCCGGCGGGCGGGACTCGCCCTGCTCGACAAGGGCCGCATGGACTCGGTCGAGGAAAAGACCGTCTACGAGATAGTCGCCGCGGGGACCGCGCGGCCCATGAGCGAAGGCGTCGGCCTTTCCTATGAAAAGTCGGACGTAGTCGGGACCTTGACCGTAAGCGAGGTGGACGAGCAAATCGCCATGGGTTCTCTCGCGCGGGTCGGTTTCTTCGATCGGATCGCGGCGGGCGATGAGGTCGTCGCCGTCCCCGCGGCCGCGGATAAGGCCGCGGACGGGGAACCCAAGACGGGCAAGCAGGAAACGGCGGCCGACCCGGAGCTGCGTTGGCTGCTCAGGAATCTGCGCTGACAAGCAGCGGCGCTGACAAGCAGCGGCGCTGACAAGCGGCGGCGCTGCCAAGCGGCGGCGCTGCCGCGTTCTTAGTCGGCCGTGGCGGAGAGCTGCGGCAGCAGTGTCCGGATCCAGTCGGTCGCCTCGGCCGGGTATTGGGACTGGACGAGCAGGAATTCGAAGAGGGCCTCGCGGCTCTCTCCCGCGAAATAGTACGACTGCCCCAAGTAGAACCGAGCGCGGGCTTCGGACGCCGAACTCCGCGGCAACGACAGGTAGCTCGCGAATTGTTCGATGGATTCTCGCCAATCGCGCTTGGCGAAGGGGCCTTGCACGATGGACCTCAGCGCGTATTCCTCTCCGCCCGCCGGAGCCTCCATGTCTTGGGGGAAGGCGCGCGGTTTGCGCGGGGCCGGTTCCTTCGACGTTTTTTTCTCCGGGGAGAGGGAGGCGAGGGCTTTCGTAGCGGCCGGGCTCAAAGCCCCGGGCGTCGCGGGAGGCGGCGCGCCCGCGGCGGAGTCGGGGTAAGCCGCTTCCACGGAGATGAGGGGCAGGGGCATGGATCGGGTGTCGCGCTGCGGCCCGGGTAGGCCGACGCGGTAGCGGCCCGCGGGGACTTCCACCGCGGCGGTGGTTGCGTTCCGGTCCGCCTGGATGACGACCCTACCTGACTTTAGCTCGTCTTCGGCTAGTATCGCGTAGTAGTAGCCGATTCCGGGAACCGGGTAATCCACGAATGGCGAGGCCTCCTGTCCCGCGAGCGCTATGACGGCGCCGAGGAGGTCTTGGACTCGCGCGATGGGCGAGGCGCTGCGGTAGAGGACGGCGCGGGTACCCGGTTCCCCTCCTTCGTACGATACGAGGACCGAATCGCCTTGGACCTGGGCGCCGATGGCGGAGAAGGCGCTGACGGTTTCCGCTGGACCGCTCGGCGCCGCTTCGGTCAGGGCCGCCACGGGCGGCTCCACGACGGCGGCGGCGACGTTGAGGTAGGGGATTACGAGGTCGTAACGGACTCCCGTCATATCCGTAGCGGCGGCGAAATAGTACCACGTGCCGCTTTCCGGAGGTGTGTCGATGTAGGATTCGGCGCCGTAGGGAACTTCCGCGAGGCGCGTCGAAAGGTCGAGTTTGGTTCCCTCGAAGGGTTTCATCGAGCGGTACAGGATGACGCCGCCCGTAACGTCGCGGGCATCCTCCCATACGAGCGTCACGGTCTGGTCCTTCACTTCGGCGCCGAGGTTCGATACGAAAGGCGCGAAAACCGTTTCGAAGTCCTCGTCCGCTTGCGCCTGTTGGGAGAGGGCGGGAACGGCCGCGAGGAGAAGGGCGGTTACGCCGAAAATAGCTATCCTGCGCTTCATATACTTATAGTATTCGGCTGAAATCCGTTCCGTCACAAGAGTGGTTTGACAGACAAGACGCTTTCCCGTAAGCTGTTTCCCATGTTCGTATCGATCGCCGTGGATCCGGGATCGGAAGAGCGGGCCCGCGAACTCGCGGATTTGCTCGCCCAGTACGGTTTCGAGAAGGTTCAGCGCGGGCTTTGGGAGTCCGCGACAGTCGCGCCCGGTACGCTCGATCGCCTGAAACGCGACCTCGACCGCGCCACCGACGCGTACGATCGTCTCCGCATCTTCCAATTTCCCGTTGACGGTACGCTCGTCCTCACGAGCCTGCGGGAAAAAAAGTGGCGACGCATGGTCGCCCGCGCTCCGGCCCCTTCGACCGATCCGACTACCGTGATCCATCGCGCGCACGGCAGCCGAAAATAGCTTGAGGAGTTTCCGCATGTTGGTATCCGAACTCGGTCCCCGCGTCCAGGAATTGAAGGCGCGCATCCTCGACACCTGGAGGCGTCTTTGACCCCGCCTCCTTCGAGAGGCGAATAGCGGAAACCGAATCTCGCAGCGCCGAAAGCGATTTCTGGAACGACGTCGCAGCCGCCGAAAAGACGATGATGGAGCTCAAGGCCCTCAAGGCGCGCTTCGAGCCGTGGAAAGACCTCGTCGCCGAGGTCGATGACCTCGCGACCCTCCACGAGCTCGCCGCTATGGAGAACGACGAGAGCCAGGCGGGCGAAATCGAGTCCATCCTCGGCGATCTGCAGAAGCGGTACGACAAGCAGAACATCTTCGAACTCATGAGCGGGGAAGTGGACCGGAACGGCTGCTTCCTCACGGTCCACGCGGGCGCCGGCGGCACCGAGGCCTGCGATTGGGCCCAGATGCTCTACCGCATGTACCTTCGGTGGGCGGAGCGTCGCGGCTTCTCCATCGAGGAAGTCGACATGCTGGAGGCCGAGGGCGGCATCAAGTCCGCCACCGTCAAGATCGAGGGCGAATACGTCTACGGTTACCTCAAGGGCGAATCGGGCGTCCACCGGCTTGTCCGCATTTCTCCCTTCGACGCGAACGCGCGGCGGCACACGTCCTTCGCCTCGGTCTACCTCTTCCCGGTCCTCGACGATTCCATCGAAGTGGACGTCAAACCGGAGGACCTGCGCGTGGACACCTACCGATCCGGCGGCGCCGGCGGCCAGCACGTCAACAAGACGGATAGCGCGGTGCGCTTCACCCATCTCCCCACGGGCATCGTCGTGGCCTGCCAATCCGAGCGGAGCCAGATCAAGAACCGCGCCACGGCCATGAGCATGCTCAAAGCGCGCCTGTACGAGTATTACCGTGCGGAGAAAGAGAAGGAAAACGAGAAATTCGCCCAAGAAAAGAAAGATATCTCCTGGGGTAACCAAATCCGTTCGTACGTCTTTCAGCCCTACACCCTGGTCAAGGACGCCCGTACCAAGGTCGAAGTGGGCAATATCCAGGCCGTGATGGACGGCGATATCGATCCCTTCGTCGAGGAGTATCTCCGCTTCGCCTGGAAAGCCGCTCAGGAGGATTGACGCGGTGGCTCGACGCGAGGGTCTGACGCGGCGGCCGCCGGCTCGGCGATCTCCGGCTCGGCGTCCGACGACGGTGCCTCCGCGGGCTCGGCATCCGGCCGCGGCCTCGCTCGCGGCCGCCTTCCTCCTGCCGCTGGCCGTCTTCGTCGCCGCGGAAGCGCGGGCGATGGGAGAGCCTGAGAAGGCGGAGGAAGAGGCGGTCGAAGCATCGAAAGAATGGGTCTTCTGCGTAACGGACTTCGATGCCGCGGAGCTGCCGCCCAGCCAACGGCTCATCGGCGAGGTCTCCGCCCGACGGTTCGCCCGTTCCATCGAGTCCGTAGGCCTGCGGCGGCGCAGCGCGGTCGAGGTCGCCGCCTATGCCGATTCCTCCGACGCGGACGCGCGCGAAAAAGCGGGCAAGGCGCTGGCCGAGAAAAGGAACGCCCGGGCTGCGCTCCTCTATAAGGGCGACCCGACCTGGAAATACCGAAAGGAGCTCGCGGCGGCCGAGGCCGCGGTGCGGGAGGCGGAGGAGCGACTCAAGAGCGCGGAAACGACGAGGTCCCGCGTCGAGACGGAGGCGAAAGTACGGCTTTCGGAAAAGAACAAGGACGGCGCGCTCCCTTCGCCGCTGAAGAACGTCGATATTCCGGTATTCAGCGCTGAGAACGGGTTGGACGCTCTGCTTTCCGGTTCGATATCGCCGTATTATGGCCGCCTGCGTCTTCGTCTCCGGCTCTATAGCCGCTACCTCAGGCAGGTCATCCATGAGGATGAGGTCGTTTTTTCCGGCGAGGATCGTGAGGCGGCGCTCGCCGAACTGGAGAGCCGACTCAAGGCGGCGGTCGGGGGAATCGCGCCTGCGGCGCTCTCCGTCCGTACCGAGAACGCGGACGCAGACATCGTCGTGGACGGCAAGCTCCTCGGCGTCGGCTCGGCGGGCCCCGTGGAGCTTTTTCCAGCGCCTGCCCGGATCGAGGTTTCGGCGCCGCTCCACGAGACCGCGGAGCGCACCGTCGACCTCGCGAGCGACGAGTTGACCACGGTCTCGATAGCCCTCAAGCCGACGGCGGTTTCCGCTCTTTCGGTGGAAGCGCGGGGAGCGGAGCCGGCGGCTTCGCCGGCGGCTGAGTCATCGGCTTCGCCGTCGCCGGAACCAATCGCGCCGTCGCCGGAACCAATAGCTCCGGCGGGAACCGCCGAGGCCGCGGACGTGGCCGTTCGCCTCGGGGCGCTGTATGCCGGCCCCGCGCCCATCGTGCTCTCCGTGCCGGAGGATCGCCTGGCCTACGTCGAGGTCGCGACCGCGGACGGAAGGGGCGCCTCGGCGGTGGTATCCCGGGGCGGTCGGCTCGTCATGGACCTGAAGGTCCTGCCCGGACCGGACGATCGACCGGTGGAGGACGCGCGGAAGAAGTTCTACGGAGCTTTCGCACGCTTTTCCTTGGCGCTGCCGGTCGCGTTTTTCCTGTCGGGGATGGCCACCATGTACGACGACGCGGTCACCTGGAGCGGGGATGCGGATAAGGCGGCGACGGCGGAGAACTACCATACCGTCGCGAACGTCGCGGTCACCGCGACCGTATGCTTCTTTTTAGAAACCGCGTTCCGGTGCGTGCGGTACCTCCGCGCCGCCCGTTCAGGGGCGACGCCGCTCGTACGTCCGGCGCCGGTCGCGCAACCAGCTGATATGAACGAGGGAAGGTGAACAGTGGCAGGTAAGGGATTCGCCGAGCGGCTCAGATCGTTGCTCGGCCTCCGGGCGGACGACGAGGATGAATTCTACGACGAACTCGCCGATTCGCTCGTGGAAGGAGACCTCGGCGCGGCCGAGGCTTCGGCGGCCGTCGACGCGCTCAAGGCGGCGTGCAAGCGCGAAAAGATCGAGGACGCGGAAGGGATTAGGAAGAAACTGGCCGAAATCCTGCTCGCCGATCTCCGGAGCGCCCGGGAAGTTTCGGGTTTGGAAGGAAAGAAGGGCGAGCTCGCGATCTTCGTCATTTTGGGCGTGAACGGCGTCGGCAAGACGACGACCGCGGCCAAGCTCGCCCGATGGTACCGGGATCGGTACGCCTTCAAGACGCTGCTCGCGGCCGCGGATACCTTCCGCGCCGCGGCCATCGACCAGCTCAAGATCCACGGCGAGCGCTTGGACGTCCGCGTCGTGGCCCACAAGCACGGAGGAGACCCTGCGGCGGTGATTTACGACGCGATCGACGCGGCCCGCGCGGCGGGATCCGACCTCATCATCGCCGATACTGCCGGACGCATGCACACCAAGTCGGGCCTCGTGGAAGAGCTCCGCAAGATCGACCGCATCGTCGCTTCCAAGGCGGACGGCGCCGCGTACCGGAAACTCCTCGTCGTGGATGCCACCACCGGCCGGAACGCGCTGGCCCAGGCCGAGATTTTCAACGAGGCCGTCGGGGTGGACGCCGTCGTGCTCACCAAGTACGATTCGAGCGCGCGCGGCGGCGCGGCGTTCGCCCTCGCGAAGAATCTCGGCCTCCCGGTAGCTTTCGTCTGCACGGGGGAAGGGTACGATGACATCGCCCCCTTCGATCCGGTGCGGTATGCGCGCGAGTTCGTCGGCCTTGACTGAGGCGCCCCGGCCGCCGCGCAGGCCGCGGACACCTCGCGCGCCGCGTACGCCGCCTACGACGGGTATGCGGCCCGCGCTACGCAAGCCGCGCGGCCGGAGCCTCCTCGCCGCGGCCCTCCTCCTGGCCCCGGCCGTCGCCGCGCCGGCCCAGGAATGGTACGTCTCGGACGCTTCCGGCATCGCGCTCAAACGGACGACGGCGACGGTCGCGCTCGCGCTCGATTTCGCTCTCTCCATCGATTCCGCCGCGGAAGGGGCTCCGGCCACTGTCCGCGCGGCGGTGCCGGTGGGCGGATCCCTCGAATTGAGGGCCTTGTACGAAAAAGGCGCGGAAGTCCGGCGCCGGTGGGCGGCCTTGGACGCGGCGGGCTTCGAGCGTTACGTGGAGTCTCGGCGGCCGGACGGAAAAGTCAGCTACGAGCGCTACGACGCATCGCGACGGTTCATCGAGGAAGGGCGTCAGGCGGGCGAAGGGGCGCGGACGATAATCCGCTACGCCTATTCGGGAGACCGGCTCGTCCGCGCCGAGGCTTTCGAGGTGAGCGGCGAGGCGTTCGCCGTGAGCGGCGATGAGGCGGAGAAAGCTCTTTGGGTGGACGCGTATCGATACCTCAGGTCGGGCGCCCTGCGCTCGGTGGAGAGGACCTATCCCGCGCTTACCGAAGGCGGAAAGGCCGCCAGGGAGAGCGCGCGCTTCGAGGCGCCGCGGGGCGTTCCTCGTCTCCTCGACCTCCGTTCCGCGGACGGTTCCTCCGTCAAGACCGCGTACGACGCTTCCGGTAGGGTCGTCTCGCGGGAAACCTTCGACGCGGAAGGGAAGCCGATCGGCGCCGCGGAAGTCGCGACCTACGCGACCGAGGGTGAAGGACCCCGTTCCGTTGTGCGCTCGGAGGAAGCCGGAGTGACCGTGGAGACCGGCCTGGACGAGCGCGGCCGCGCCGTCCATGAACTCAGGACGGATGCGGAGGGGAACGCGTTGACCGAAACGCGCACGGTTTGGCAGGATAACCGGATCGCGTCCATCGAAACCGTCGCGGGCGGCCGGACGAGGAGGACCGAGTACGAGTACGATGAGGAGGGGAATCGTACCATGGAACGCAATTATCTCGACGGGAAACTCGAGCGGACGGTGCGCCGTTCGGGCGGCGAGGAAACGGAAGAGCTCTACTCGGACGGCGTTCCGGTCTTGCGTGCGGTCTGGCTGGACGGGCGCAAAGTCTCGGAGCGACGCTTGCGGAAGAGCGGAGGGAACGGGAAGTGAAGGACGCGTCCTGGATCGTTTTCGCCGCGCGGCGCTATATCTCCGCTCGCCGCAGGGACAAGTCGTCGCCGTCCTCCCTCCTTTCGGTGATCGGCATCGCCGTCGGAGTCCTCGCCTTGACCGTCGTGCTCGCGGTCATGAACGGTTTCCAGCTCGGTTTCATAGAGAGCATCCTCGAAATTTCGTCGTACCACATCCGCGTGGAGTCCGCGCCCGCGGCCGCGGTGGACGAACGGCTCCTCGCGGAATTGCGCGCCTCCCCGTACGTGCTCTCGGCTCTACCGTTCCTGGAGCTCCAGACCATCGCGCGGGGGTCGCGGCGGAACCAGCTCGGCTGCCTCGTGCGCGGCATCGGCGCCGACGCTCCCGAGCGGGATCCGGGCCTCGTTTCCAAGCTCGAATTCGAGCAGGGCTCCTTCGACCTGTCCGATCGCCGAGCCATGCTCATCGGCGCGGAACTCGCGCGGGGCCTCGACCTGCATGTCGGCGACGAGATCTCCCTGCTCTCCCTTTCCGGAACGGCCCTGGCGGATCTGGAACCGGAGGACGCGAAATTCCGCATCGCCGGCGTGTTCCGCTCGGGCTTTTACGAATACGACCTCGGATGGGCTTTCGTATCCTTGGACGCGGCGATCGCGCTGCACGGAGGGGACGTTCCCTTAGTCTACGGGGTCAAGCTCCGCGACCGCTGGGACGACGCTTCGGCCGCGGCCGCCATCTCGCGGATGGAGGGAGCCGGGACGGCTCGCATCGTGACCTGGCGCGCGTTCAACCGGGCTTTCTTCGGCGCCCTCAGGACGGAGAAAATCCTCATGTTCGTGCTGGTCGGCCTCATCTTCGTGGTGGTGGGCCTGAGCGTTTTCCAAGCCCAGCGACGCGCGGTTATGGAACGGGCCGACGAGATCGCCTTGCTCCGGGCCGTCGGAGCGTCCGAACGGGCGATCCGCCTCGTGTTCACCTGCGACGGCTTCATCGTAGGGCTCTCCGGCGCGCTATGCGGGATGATCCCCGCCCTCCTCATCGCTTCCAATATCCCGGCTTTCTTCTCGGCGCTGGAGACGGCGGTCAACCTCGGCATTTCCCTCATGAACGCCGTCGTTTCACTGGTAGCGGAACAGGGCGTCCGCGGCGCTGATTCGTTCGCCGTCTTTTCGCCGACCGTCTTCTATCTCAAAGAAATTCCGAGCCGAGTGTTGCCCCACGAGGCGGTCCTGATCTTCCTATTCGGGCTTTCCTCGGCGACGGCGGCCGCGGCCTTGGCGTCGGGTAAGGTCGCCCGGTTCAAACCTGCGGAGGTCCTGCGTTATGAGTGACGCGCTCTTGTCCCTCACCGATCTCGTGAAGACGTATCCCTCGGGCGCCGAAGTGCTCACCATCCTGCGGGGGCTGACCCTGGA
>JAEWSV010000152.1 GCA_023398155.1 Spirochaetota bacterium | reverse complement strand
CCTCCGGGGCGCTGAAAAGAAAGCCGCCCGCATTCCGCGGGCGGCATGGTTCGATCACAGAGCTGCGCCGCGCTCTATCGCGCTTCGATGATCTTGGCCAAGGCCTCGGCGGTGAAACCGAGGTGGGCGGCTACCTTGTCGGCCGGGCCGGACTCGCCGAAACGGTCCAGGGACATGATGTCTTCCACCTTCGCCCAGCGCTCCCAACCCGAGCGGACGCCGGCTTCGCAGACCACGACCCGGACTCCCGGCGGAACGACCGCGTCGCGGACGGCGGCGGGCTGCGCCTCAAAGAGTTCGCGGCTCGCCATCGACACGACCTGGACTTTCTTGCCGGTCGCTTTGGCGGCGGCGTCCAGGGCGAGGGACACCTCGGAGCCGGTGGCGATCACGACCACGTCGGGTTTTCCCTCGGCCTTCTTGGCGACGTAGGCGCCGGTCTTCATCGTCTCCTTCCAATCCGGGTCGGCCTTGGGGAAGACGGGGACGTTCTGGCGGGTGAGGGCGAGGGCGGTCGGGCCGTCGGTCCTGGCCATGGCCAAGTCCCAGGCCGCCGCGGTCTCCTCGGCGTCGGCGGGCCGGAGCACGCGGACGTTGGGGATGGCCCGCAGCGACGCGAGGTGCTCCACGGGCTGGTGGGTCGGGCCGTCCTCGCCGACGTAGATGGAGTCGTGGGTGAGCACGTACACGACCGGCTGCTTCATGAGGGCGGAGAGCCGGAGGGCGGGGCGGAGGTAGTCGGCGAACACCATGAAGGTGGCGCAGAAGGCGCGGAGGCCGCCGTGGAGCTGGATGCCGTTGGAGACCGCGGCCATGCCGAACTCGCGGATGCCGAAGTGGAGGTAGCGGCCGGCGGGGTTCGCGGCGGAATACACGCCCGCGTCGGCGAGGGCCACCGCGTTCGGGCCCTGGAGGTCGGCCGAGCCGCCGACCAGGTTGGTCCTGACCTTGGCGACCGCGTTGAGGGCCTTGTTGGAGGCGGTGCGAGTGGCGATCTTGTCGCCGACGGCGAAGGTCGGGTAGGCGACGGCCGCGGCCACACCGGAATGGAAGGCGTCCCACTCGGCCTTCTTCTCGGGGTTCTCCTTCGACCACGCGGCGAACTCGGCGTTCCACTTCTCGTGGGCCGCTTTGAATTCCTTCCGCTTCTCGGCGAAGTATTCCAGGGCTTCCGGGGCGACGAAGAAGTCGCCGGAGATACCGAGGCCCTGCTTGGCCGCCGCGACCTCTTCCGGCCCCAGGGGAGCGCCGTGGACGCCGGCCGTGCCCTGCTTGTTGGGGGCCCCCTTGCCGATGATGGAGGTCAGGATGATGAGGCTCGGCTTCTTCGTCTCGGCCTTGGCTTCAGCGACGAGCTTGGCGATTCCCGCGAAGTCGTACATCGAGCCGCGGAGGACCTGCCAGCCGTAGGCGGCGTACCGGGCCGCGACGTCCTCGCTGAAGGAGAGGTCCGTGGACCCGTCGATCGTGATCTTGTTGGAATCGTAGAAGGCGATGAGCTTGCCGAGGCCGAGGTGGCCGGCGAGGGAGCTCGCTTCGGCGGAAACGCCTTCCTGGAGGCAGCCGTCGCCGACGAGCGTGTACGTGTAGTGGTCCACGATGTTCCGCTTCTCGGTGTTGAAGCGGGCGGCGAGCATGGACTCGGCTATCGCCATGCCGACCGCGGTCGCGATGCCCTGGCCGAGGGGGCCGGTCGTGGTCTCGATGCCGGGGGCCGCGCCGAATTCGGGGTGTCCCGCGCAGGGGGAACCCACCTGGCGGAAATTCTTGATATCGTCGAGGGATACGCCGTAGCCTGAAAGATGCAGGATCGAGTAGAGGAACATCGATCCGTGGCCGGCGGACAGCACGAAGCGGTCGCGGTCGGTCCAGGCGGGATCGCTCGGGTCGTGGCGCAGGATTTCTCCGTACAGGATCGCGCCGAGTTCGGCGGCGCCGAGGGGAAGTCCGGGATGGCCCGAATTGGCCTTCTGGACGGCGTCCATGGAGAGGGCCCGGATGCTGAGGGCGACCTTCTCAAGTGCTTTCGTATTCATTTCGATTCTCCTTCGTTATCCCTTCGTTTTACAAAATACTACCATGAGACGATAGTCACTGAAAACCTGCCGCCGCGAGGATTTCCCGCCGCCTTAGGTCGTCTAAGCGCGCCTCACGCGCTTTAGCGCGCCTCACGCGCTTTAGCGCGCCTTGACCGCGACGCTGCCGAGCAGGACGCTGCCCGTGAGCACGAGCACCGGCTTCCCTTCCCGTTCGCGGGTCAGGACCCCGCGCCCCAGGGTGGCGTCGCCCGCTACGGGCACGACTTCCATACGGACGGCCAAATCGTCCGGTACGATGATCTCCGCGGAGCCGAGCAGCACGAACAGTTCCATGAGGGTTTCGCCCGGCGGAAGGGTGATGTCCCGGAAGTCGAATATTTGGGAGGCCAATACCGTTGAAGCCGCGACGTTTCGCCTGCGGAGCCACTCGCCGGCGTGCCGACGCTCGGTGAGCACCGCAGCTTCGCTCTGGACGTGCGCCGGTCCCGCGGCGGCGTAGCTTCCGCCCGAAGCGACGGCGTTCGGTTCGCGGCGCGATCCGGAAACGATGTCGCCGACCACCGCGAGTTCGCGCGGATCGACGGCCCGATGGATGTCGGCGACCAGCCGTTCGTATTCTTCGACCGGCAACTCGTCGCTCGCATAGCGATCCGTGAGTACGTCGATCAATTCTTTCTTCCGCCGTTCCAGATCGATGCCGTATCCTTCGGCCATGGCCTCAACCCCAGGTCCGCTCAGCGGCGGAAATGGCCGCGATGAGCTCTTCTCGGGAAGCCCGCTCGGCCAGGAGCTTCCGGAACGATTCCTGCTGGCAGAGGAAACTTATCTTGGTCAGCGTGGCCAGA
>JAEWSV010000098.1 GCA_023398155.1 Spirochaetota bacterium | reverse complement strand
GTATGAGCCCCCCCGTATCCGCGGCGAACCCCGGCAGGAACATCGCTTTCTTGACCTTCGCGGAGCGGGTCAGAGACGGAAGGCGGTGGAATTTGGATGCCCATTTCTCCGCGGTGAGGTACTCCAGGTCGATGATGAGGCGCTCGACTTCGTCCTCTTCGTCAAAGAGGATTTCCTCGTACCAGTCCGGCCGGCCGCAGGCGAAGCATTCGATGACCGTCCGCGGCCGCTCGGCGCGGAAGAGGGCGGCGCCTTCCTTCGCGCTCCAGGCCACGATCATCCAGCCGTTCACCGTCTGGATGGGCCGGGCCGGATCCACGGAGGGCAACAGAGCGTGGAAGGCCGCGAGGTCGTCGACGAGGAGGCGGAGCCTGAGGGCTCCGAGACCGCCGCGGCCCGCAGGGACAGGGCCCGCAGCCGGGAGCGCGGCGGCCGATGCCTCCGACAGGGCGAGGCCCGATAGGGCCTTCGCGAGCCGGTAGACGACCCCGATATCCCCGAAGTTGTCGACGACTTTGCAGAGCAGATCGATGATCAGGTTCAGTCCGCCTCGTCGGGGAGCCGGCGGATGGCGCCCTCGTCGGCGCTCCGGGCCAGGAGGGCGTAGACCTTGAGGGCCCGGCTGATCTCCCGTTCGCGCTTCCTCGGCGTATAGGCGGCCGCGCCGCGCGCCTTCTCCGCCTCCCGCCGCCGGCCGAGCTCCGCGTCGTCCACGAGGAGGACGAGCTTGCGGTCGGGGATGGATATCTCGATGAGGTCGCCGTCGCGCACCAGGGCGATGTCGCCGCCGGCCGCCGCCTCGGGGCTCACGTGGCCGATGGAGAGGCCGCTCGTGCCGCCCGAGAAGCGGCCGTCGGTGACGAGGGCGCAGACTTTGCCGAGGCCGCGGCTCTTGATGTAGCTCGTGGGGTAGAGCATCTCCTGCATGCCGGGTCCGCCCTTGGGGCCCTCGTAGCGGATGACGACCACGTCCCCCGCCTTGACCCTGCCGGCGAGTATGCCTTCCACGGCCTCCTCCTGGCTCTCGAAGACCACCGCCGGGCCCTTGAACGTGAAGAGGCTCGGATCGACGCCTGCGGTCTTCACGATGGAACCGCGGGAAGCGATGATGCAGTAGAGGACGCCGAGGCCGCCGTCCGCGTAGTAGGCGTGGGCCACGTCGCGGATGCAGCCCGTCGCCCGATCGCGGTCCAGGTCCTTGAAGCGGGCCTTCTGGCCGCCCATGACGGTGGTACGGATTCCCGCGGGCGCGGCGCGGTAGAAGGTATCGGCGGTCCCGAAGGCCGCGTCGCCGCTCGCCTTCGCGTCGACGAGGTCGAAGCGTCGGAGGGCTTCCTTCAAGCTCGGGTAGTCGACGCGGGCGACGGAGGTATCTAGGAGGCCCGCCCGATCCAGTTCTGCGAGGATGCCGAGGACGCCGCCCGCGCGGTGCACGTCCTCGATATGGTAGATGGGGCTGTTCGGCGCCACCTTGCAGATGCAGGGTATCTTACGGGAGAGGGCATCGATGTCCTTCATCGAGAAGTCCACCTCGCCTTCCTTGGCGATGGCCAGGAGGTGGAGCACGGTGTTCGTGCTGCCTCCCATGGCGATGTCCAGGCTCATGGCGTTCATGAAGGCCTGCCGCGTCGCGATGCCGCGCGGCAGGAGTTTCTCGTTGCCGGTCTCGTAGTACTCGGTCGCGAGCTCGCAGATGCGCTCCGCTGCCCGATCGAAGAGCGAAAGGCGGTCTGCGTGGGTCGCGAGGACGGTGCCGTTACCGGGCAGCGCGAGGCCGAGGGCCTCGTTGAGGCAGTTCATCGAGTTGGCGGTGAACATGCCCGAACAGGAACCGCAAGTCGGACAGGCGTTCTCCTCCACCGCGGCGAGCATTTTTTCATCGACCTTATCGTCGGCCGCCATGACCATGGCGGCGATGAGGTCGTACTTCTTGCCCGCGACGACGCCGGCTTCCATGGGGCCGCCGGAGACGAAGATGGTCGGGATGTTGAGCCGCATGGCGGCCATGAGCATACCGGGGGTGATCTTGTCGCAGTTGGATATGCAGACGAGGGCATCCGCCCGGTGGGCGTTGACCATGTATTCCACGCTGTCGGCGATGAGGTCGCGGCTCGGGAGGCTGTAGAGCATGCCCGAGTGCCCCATGGCGATGCCGTCGTCCACCGCGATCGTATCGAATTCGGCCGCGAAGCAGCCCTTCGACTCGACTATCTTCTTGATCCGTTGCCCCACGTCGTGGAGATGGACGTGGCCGGGCACGAACTGGGTGAAGCTGTTCGCGATCGCTATTATGGGCTTGCCGAACTGCTCGTTCTTCATGCCGTTCGCGCGCCAGAGGGCGCGGGCGCCGGCCATGATGCGGCCTTTGGTGTTGGTGGCTGAACGCAACTCGCTCATGACGGTCTCCTCAGGCGGCTGGTATCGGCCCGATCGCCCGCTTGGGGAAAGCCGCGACGCCCGCATAAAGAAGCGCTCAGCGGACTCCCGGCGGCGGGGGCCGTGCATCGAGCATACCGATAGGGGCGTCCGCCGACAAGGCCCCGTACGATTTCAGCTCCACCCTTCCAGTTCAGCCTTCACCTCGGACAGGAAGCGGTCTGCCCCTTCCCCGTCCATGACCCGGTGGTCGAATACGAAGGAGAGGTAGGCCATGGGCCGGATCGCGATGGCGTCCGCTCCGCCCGGCGTCTCCACCACCACCGCCCGCTTCTGTACGGCGCCGACCCCGAGAATGCCGATCTGGGGCTGGGCGATGATGGGAGTCGCGAAGAGCGATCCGTTGGAGCCGTGGTTCGTGAGGGAGAAGGTGCCGCCGCGGACCTCGTCCACGGTGAGCTTGCGCGAGCGGGCGCGGGACGCGAGGTCCTCCACCGCGCGCGACAGGTCCTCCAGGCTCAGGGTGTCGGCGTTCCGCACCACCGGTACCAGGAGGCCCGCCTCCCCGAGGGAGACCGCCATGCCGATGTCCACCGTCGGATGCACGAGGAGGCCTTCGTCCGTCCAGGACGAGTTGACGGTCGGATGGCGGCGGAGGGCGGCCGCGGCGGCCTTGAGGAAGTAGGCGGTCAGGGTGAGACGGAGGCCGCCCGCGGCGAAGCGCTCCTTGTTGGCCGCGCGGTGGGCGATGACCGCACCCAAGTCGGCTTCCATCACCGTAAGGACTTGGGCGGAGACGCGGAGGGAACTCACCATGCGCTCCGCTATCCGCGCGCGGGCGTTGGAGTGGGGCCTGAGTTCGCCGGGGGCGGACGCCGGGCCTGGGCCGCCCGCCGTGGCGGTCGTCCCCGCGAGAGCGGCGGCGTCGCGCGCCGCCACGAAGTCCAGGATGTCCTGCTTCATGACGCGTCCGCCGAGGCCGGTTCCCCGAACGAGCGCGCTTTCCACGCCGTGGATGGCGCAGAGCTTGCGGGCGAGGGGGGAAAGGAAGCGGCGCCGCGGCTCTTCCCCGAGGGTGAAGAGCTCCGTCCCGTCGCTCCGCGGACCGCGCCGGCCCGAGGCCCCGGCTCCGCCC
>JAEWSV010000073.1 GCA_023398155.1 Spirochaetota bacterium | reverse complement strand
GCCTTGAACTGGCGGCGTATCTCCTCGATCATCGTGAACGCGTTCTTGGTGACCGCGAGCATGAGGAGGGCGCTGAAGAGGGCCGGGATGATGCAGCCGAGCAGGACGCCCGACAGCACGAGCGGGTCCTGGAGGTTGAGGATCAGCTTTCCGCCTGAGTACTTGGTGACGGCTTCCGTATACGCGGCAAACATGGCGAGGACCGTCAGGGTCGCGGCGCTGATGGAGAAGCCCTTCGTGATGGCCTTGGCGGTGTTGCCCGCGGAGTCCAGGACGTCGGCGCGATCGACCACTTCGTGCGGCATGTCCGACATCTCGGCGATGCCCTTGGCGTTGTCCACGATGGGGCCGTACGCGTCGTTGGAGACGACGATGCCGGTGAGGGAGAGCATGCCGACGGCCGCGATGCCGACGCCGTAGATGCCCGGGAGGCCGAAGGCCTCCGCCGAGAAGTAGGCGGCGAGGGTTGCGGCGACGATGCCGAGGATGGCCGGCGCTATCGACACGAGTCCGTAGCTGAAACCCGTGATGATGGTCAGGCCCGTTCCGGAACCGGAAATGTTGGCTACCGTTTGGACCGGCTTGTGCTCGTCGTTCGTAAAGTAGTCGGTGGTGAAACCGATGATGGTGCCGATCACGAGGCCCGAGAGGGTGGCGATGAGCGCGCCCCAGTTGAGGCCCTCTCCGCCCGAAGCCGCGGCGTAGGCGTTGATTCCGGCGAAGACGCCGGTGGCGAGCACGGCGAAGATCACGCAGGAGAACACCGTGCCGAAGTTGAGGGCGCGTCCGGGTTTCCCGTCCTTGCCCACCTTCACGAAATTGAGCCCGATGAAGGAGGAGACGATGCCGACGATGCAGAGCAGGAGCGGCAGCACGATGTACTGGGCGCCGATGGTCGCGGCGAAGGAAGCCCCGAGCAGCATGGCCGCGACCGTGGCCGCCACGTAGCTGTCGAAGATGTCCGCGCCCATGCCCGCTACGTCTCCGACGTTGTCGCCGACGTTGTCCGCGATGACCGCGGGGTTGCGGGGATCGTCTTCCGGGATGCCGACTTCCACCTTGCCGACGAGGTCGGCGGCGATATCCGCGGTCTTCGTGTAGATGCCGCCGCCCGCCTTCGCGAGCAGGGCCAGGGACGAAGCGCCGAAGCTGAAGCCGAGCACGATCTCGGGGTCGCGCCAGATCAGGTACAGGAGGCTCATGCCGAAGACCGCGACGCCGACCATGGCGAGGCCCATG
The DNA here is from genome assembly GCA_023398155.1 of Spirochaetota bacterium. Classification (GTDB taxonomy): domain Bacteria; phylum Spirochaetota; class Spirochaetia; order Treponematales; family Breznakiellaceae; genus JAEXTK01. Next base: position 2,913 of record JAEWSV010000073.1, on the reverse strand, counting down.
ACGGTGCCGGCCTTGAACGCTACGTTGAAGCCCTTGGCGACGCCGTCGTTGCAGGCCACCGCGGTGCGGACGTTCGCCTCCACGGCCACCGACATGCCGAGCCAGCCGGCGAGCGCCGAACAGAGCGCGCCGAAGGCGAAGGCGCCCGCAGTCAAGAGGCCATGGTTCTGCTTCTCCACGCCGGAGAAGACGAAGGCCAGGATCACGCCGAGCACCACCGCGACTATGATGAGGGTCTTGTAGAGCATCTTGAGGTAGGTCGACGCTCCGTCCCTGATCCATCCGGCGATCATTTGCGCTTTTTCGCTGCCCGCGTTGAAGCTCTTCACTTTGAAGAACGCGAAGAGGGCGGCGACGATCGAAACGGCTCCCGCGACGAGACCCGCGTAGAGCCAGATATCCGAGTTCATATTCCAGAACCTCCTACATATTCGCGGAGCGCCACCAGTGGTAGTGCTCATTCTTCAGTTGCTCGACGGTGGGGAGCGGATACATGGCCAAGCCCTTCGCGGTTCCGTAATAAACGCCGTTCTTGATGGTCCTAAAGGAGAACGAGGACGGATGGAGCCGATCCACGATCTTCGAATCCACCTCCTTTATTTTCAGCTGGATGAGGCAGCTCCTGAGGTGGTCGATGTTCTCGTAGGGTAGATCGTGGACTTCGCCCCGCTCGGGATCCGCGGCGAGTTCCCCGAGCTTGAGTTCCACCCAACAGAAGGCCGGCACGGATAGGTTCTTCTTTCCGTCGTCCATGAAGAAGGCGTGGAAGGCTTTTGGGCTGAGCGTGCTTACGACGAGGGGAGAAAGCGGCGCGAGTTCATGGTAGAGGTGGAGGCCCGCTGAATCGGGGGAGATCGAATCGGCCCGATCGATGCCGAGCGACCGTCCGTCCTTGGTCGTGAGGTACAGGCGTCCGAGGGCCGAAAGCGGCACGTGTTCGACGACCCGGTACACCGCGACGTAGACCGATCTCTTGGGGTTTCCGTCCTTGTGGGGAACGCACCGGGCCAATGCTTCGTCGATGCGGAAGAAGGGATCCCGGAAGGCGGGATCGATCTCGAAGAACGCGGCTTGTCCTTGTGTTTTGCGTTCGGCTCCTACCGCGTAGTAGGCTCCGAATTCATCCGGCGTCAGGTTGCTCGCTATGAGCGCTTCAGGCATCAGCGACAGGTACAAATGCTTTTCCATCCGGACCTCCTGTTCGGGAGTAGTATAGATCCTCACTCTTCTTTCGTTAATCACGGCTCAATGGTTTGCGCTAAGTAGCGGGTCGGACATATACTGAATATCGCATAGGTTTTTTTAGGAGTTCATAATGACGTTAAGTTTGAAACGCATCATTATTCTCCGCGACATCCTGGTCACCGTCAGCGCCCTAGCAATCGCGGGCGCGATTTCCATAGGTTACTTCGAACGGACTCTGCTCAACGCCAACCGCGCCGATTACCAGGAACGCCTCCGGACCATCATCCACGAATACGAACTCGTCGAGCGCGGCGGCCAGTCGGCGGGCGGAGAAGCGGACGCTGTTTCGGGGGCGTCGACGGCGGTGGACTCCTTGGATAGGATCCTCGGCACCCTGCAGGATAGATACGGCGAGGCGGTGATGAAACCCTACGTCGTGGATTCTAAGGGAAGCGTCAAGCTCGATTACGAGGACGCGCCGGCCTCCCGCTTCGGGTCGCTCGAACCGGTCATCGCCGCGAAGGACGGCGACGCGCTCCTGGAAACCGAGCGCGGCTCGATCCGGGCGTTCGTCTCCTACTATGAGGCCTGGGACTGGTACACGTTTTTCGCCGTGGACGAAGGAGCGCGCCGCGCGCCGGTCCGCGATTTCCAGGGCCTGGCGCTTTTGACCTACGGGATCGCGATAGCCGCGCTGATCGCCGCCCAAATCATCGGGCTGGCGCGGGACTTCGCCCCGCTTTCGCGGCTCATGGAGCGGCTCGTATCCTTCTCGGGGGAATCCTGGGATCTTTCGACGGAGTTCAAGAGCGAAGGGGCTACGGAATTACGGGGGCTGCAAGCCGCGTTCAACAGCTTCGTCACGCGCCTCCGTGGCCTGATCGAGCGTATGAAAAGCACCGACCGGGAGCTGTCTTCCACGGGAGAGCGGCTCGTCGCTTCCGTGGCGACGGTACGGAAGGCGCTCGACGAGGCGACCGTAAACATCCAAGAGCTCCGGCGGCTCGCCGTGGAGGAGGAAGGAACCGCCGTGGAGCGGGCCTCCTCCACCGTGCGGGAGGCGGCCGCGGACGCCGCGGCCCTCGCCGAGGAGATCGGCGAACAAGCGAAGATCGCCGAGGCCGCATCGCGGCGGGTGACGGGTATGTCGGCGGCGATGGGCGCCGCGGACGCCGCGGTGGTTTCCATCGGCGGCGCAGTGGCCGACCTGGTGGTTTCCGCCCGCCGCGGCAGGGAGACCCTGTCGGAAGTAGACCGCGAGGTGGCCAGGGTAGCCGCCATGTCCGATCGCCTGGCCGAGGCTAGCCACGTAATCGGCGACATCGCGGCGAGGACGAACCTGCTCGCCATGAACGCCGCCATCGAGGCGGCCCATGCGGGAGCTTCGGGGCGCGGTTTCGCCGTAGTCGCCGCCGAGGTTCGGAAGCTCGCGGAGTCGGCGGGAAACGAAGCCCGGCGCATTGACGGGGAGCTCTCGGCGATCAGGGACTCGGTGGCGCGGGTGGTGAGCCAGACCGATATCGCGGGCAAGGCGTTCGATGAAGTCCAGACGACCGTGGATCGCGCGGACGCCGACTCGGCGAAAGCCGCCGAAGCGGTGTCCCAACAATCCGAGGCGGCCCGCGCCGTGGTCGATGCGCTGATGACCATACGCGAACGGACCGACGCCCTATCCCGCGCAGCCGCCGAACTCGGTAGCAGGAGCGGCGATGCCGCGGAACTCGTCGC
>JAEWSV010000043.1 GCA_023398155.1 Spirochaetota bacterium | reverse complement strand
CATAATCCGGGGGTTCGGTTTCCCCACAACCAACGGTCTTTGGGGGGGCGACGCCGACGGCGGGCCGGCGATAGTGGTGAACGCGGAAAAAGGCATCACTATAGAGCGGCAAATATTCACCGCCGCGCATGAGCTGGGGCATCTTCTCCTGCATACCGAGTCGTATGGACAAGACGATGATGGGGAGAACCAGGAAGAGGAGCGGGAAGCGAACTCGTTCGCGGGAGCCTTTTTAGTACCGCCTGCGGGCCTGAAAAAGGCATGGGATGACGGGCGAGGTCTGCGTTGGGTCGAGCGAATCTTGCGTGTGAAGAAGATCTTCAAGGTCAGTTATCAAACCATTATCTACCGGCTCCAACAGACCGACGAGGCGATGAGGCAACGCAATTTACACGCTGAATTTGCGGTAGAGTATCGGAAGCTGACCGGTCACGATCTAAAAGACCACTATGAACCGGACCCGGTCGCCGAATGGGAGGCCGACGGCCTTTCCCGGAACGACTTCGTAGAAGATCGGTTCAAAAGACTCGTGAGGCTCGCCTATGAGCGTGAAGAGATCAGCATCAGCCGCGCTGCCGAAATTCTCGGTTGCGATCTGAAGGAAATGAGGGAATTGGCCCTTTCCTGGAAGGATCTATGAGCCGTCGATGAGGAAAATCGGGATAGCCATTTGCGACGCGAACGTCCTCATCGATCTGGCAAATTCCGATTGCGACTTGATCGCCGAGATAGTCGCCTATTGCGGCACGGTCTATGTCCCCGACATCGTTTTCAGGGAGGTTTATAACCTCGACGATCGCGAGGCAGAAAGGCTCGGCCTCTCGATCGTCGATACGCCGGCGGTCCTCGATCGGCTCCCTGGACTATCGCTGCAAGACAGCGCGTGCCTCTATCTCGTCAGGGAGAACGGCTGGGCGTGCATTGCGAACGACAAGAAACTCAGAAGGGAATGCCTCAAAGCCGGGGGGAAGGTATTCTGGGGGTTGGAAACAGTCCTCCTGCTCGTCGAGGAGAAGCTGATTACCAAGAAACGAGCGGAAACGGCCGCACGTAAGATCAGGGTCACTAACTTCGAAATGGACGACGCCTTATTGGAAGAATTTCTTAAACGACTATCGGAACTATAAATAAACCTTTGCTCAACAGGAACGGGGATTCCGGACAGCAAGCCGATAACAGCCCTGGCGGCGATGTTTGGGGTGCCGGTTGGGCAGGTTCTTCTTTACAATCTTGATGAAACGCACCTACAATTGGACCAAGCAATCCAACGGCGGTGTATGTAATGAATTCGTCTCCGGTTTCTCCAGCGCACCTTGAACATCGGCTCGAACGGCTCGCCCGGCTCCAGGGATCGGATCAGGGGCTGTTCGTGCTCGCCGTCCATTCCTTCGTGGAGGGATATCTCCGCGAGCGCTGCGAACCCGAGGATCCGACGGACGATCGGTTCTACGCCTTCATGGAGGCCTTCCGTACCGAGCTCCTGGAGCGGGCGGGCGGCGGCTATGTTCAGGGCTTGGACCTCATAAGTTTAATGTGCCGGGACCACGACCTCACCAACGCGGTCCGCCATCGCTTCGTACCGCTGTCCACCGAATACGCCCGCGCCGCGACGCAGCAGCTCTGCCGCTTCTGCGCCCTGGCCGGCATCGGCGGCGGGGAGGCCCTGAGCAAGGTGGAGCGTTACCTAGAGGCCTGGAAGGATCGTCGGAGCGGCGGCGAACTCCGCGGCGAGCTCGCGGAGCTCGGCTTCAAGCTCCGGACGGAACAAACCCGATCCAAGCGACTCACGGAACGCGTGGAAGAGCTCGAGAACGTGGAAGCCCAGTTCGACCATCTCAAGGAACAACGACGCATACTGGAACGGAAGATCGATGAGGCCGAAAAAGGCAGGGCGGCCAAGGACGAGAAGATCGACGAGCTCCGCGCAGAACGGTCTCGGCTGAACGAGGAGCTGCGTTCTCTCAAGAGGCGGACTGACGAGTTGGACGACGCTAAGGAGTACCTCAGGACGCTCTCCCGCCTGACCGTCTATACGCGGACGCGGCTGGACTACGAGCGTATGATCACCCGGCTGACCGTGGAGCAGAAGACCATCCTCTCGCAGATATCCTTGAACGACGATTTCCTCGTGAAGGGGGCCGCGGGGACCGGCAAGACCCTGGTCCTCCTCAATGCGATAGAGAAGGCGAAGGGGCGCGGGACGGACGGGGCGGGGGCGCAGGATGACCTGGATCTCGGTGAGCTCCGCGGTTCCGTGGCCCTCCTCACGTACACGACGACGCTCGTGAAATACGACAAGTACCTATCGCGCCTCATGTCGCAGGGGCGCTTGGCCGAAAGCGACCGGATCGCGACGGCGGATAGTTTCCTGCTGGAGCGCCTCCGGGAGATTGAGCCTGATGCGAGTATCGATTATTCCGGCAAGAATGCGCTGGAGATCGCCGCGAGCATTCCTTCCGTCGGCCTTGATCCGAAAGAAGTCGCAAGCGAGGCCGAGCAGTTCATTTGGGCGAACGACGTAGCCCGCGAAGAATACGTGGACCAGGCTATAGAGCGGCGGGGGAGGAAGAAACCCATCCCAGGCTCCGCCCGAGCGGCGATGTGGGACGCGGTCTCCGCGTTGGCCGCGGCCATGGAGCCCGCGCGCGTCTACAGCAAGAATTATGCGACGGTGAAACTCGTCCGCTATGCTTCCGCGGAGGGAAGGAAAGGCGCGATCACCCGGTTCGATCACGTCTTCATCGATGAGGCGCAGGACCTTTCCGCCGCCGCGCTCAAGGCCTTGAAGCTCTGCGCCCGCCGCTGCGTCGTCTTGGCGGGCGATGCGGATCAATCGATCTACCAGCCTGGATTCAGCTTCCGTCGCGCGGGCATAGACATCAGCGGCAGGACGCGCATCCTTAAAACCAATTTCCGGAATACCGTGCAGATCCACGATCTGGCGGAACGGTACCGTAGCCGCGTTCCCGGAGCGGACCAGGAGAGCCAACCCGAAGCCTTCCGGGACGGTCCCGCCCCCGAGCTGTTCCAGGCGGAGAACCGGAAAGAGCTCTTGGAGCTCATGCTCGGCAGGGTGCGCCTTTTCACGGAACGGCTCGGTTATGAACCGGAGAACATCGGCCTCCTCGTACCCCTCAACGAGGATATCGGCGTTATCCGGGAACGCTTCGGAGCGGCCGGTTATGCGGTGAGCGACATAAAGGATAAAGACTTCGATTTTGAAACCACGGGATCGATCCGGATATCGACCTTGCATTCCGCCAAGGGCCTCGATTTTCCGGTAGTGTTGCTGTTGGCCAACCGGTCGCCGTACCTCAGCGCGGACTACGAGGATGCGGCGATAGAGCGCATGACGAGGAACCTGATCTACGTTTCAGTGACGCGGGCGATGGAACACCTCAACGTGTTCGCCCTGGAGCACCCGAGCAGCAAGCCGCTCGCCGACCTCGTGGCGGCGTTCGGGGCGGAGGGGGAGGCCCCGAACGCGGCAGGATGACGGTAGGCCAGGCAGGCGGCGTGGCGGGCGGAGCCTAGCCCACGAGTGCGAGCAACTGGCGCCGCATATCGGCCGCTGGACCTCCGAGGTCGACCGTGGCGAATCGGATGGCATGTCCTTGGATCGTCACGGTTTCATCCAGCCGCGCGCCGACCGACGGATGCAGGAGGATTCCGGTAGAAGTTAGCGAAAGGGGATCGGCGGCCTGTTCTTGGGAGCGGAGATACGCATAGATTTGATAGAGGTATCCGCTCCGCAAGGTTTCCTCCCGATACCAGCCGGTGCTCAGGATGGAATTGAATTTCGTATCCATGATTAGGCGCCGGTCTTCTTTTCTATTTTCCAGGATTATGTCCGTGCGCATGGAAGGGAGGATGCGATCGATTCCTCCGGTCTTATGCTCGATGGGCCAGCCGATGCAGACGCCCGAAGCCACGCGCCACGGCGTATCGGCGAGGGTTACGGCATAGAAGCCCGCGACCGCTTTCTCGAATAGCCTGCGGGCCCAGACCTCATCCT
>JAEWSV010000567.1 GCA_023398155.1 Spirochaetota bacterium | reverse complement strand
GAATAGAGGACCTTGAGCAGGGATATGCAGCGGCCGTCGGAAGCCCAACTATGGCAGACACCCGCGGGAAAAGCCGCGCCGAGGGCGGTCGAGCCGCCTACCGATCGCCGGGCGCTACCGGAAGATGCGCAGGACGCGTCGTACTTCGCGGCCGATGCCAGGATCGAAAGTTTGTTGGCGAGATCCATAGCATTACTATACATACGTATAGTAATTATCGCAAGCGCTTCGAATCCTTTTCGAAGAACGGAAGTACGATAGACGAACCTTGCCCGGACGACCTCGGAAGCGTACTTTATCGGTAATGAATGGAGGCAACCATGGCACATATTACCTTGGGAGGAGCGCAGATCTCCACGGTAGGGAATCTCCCCTCCGTCGGCGCCGCTGCGCCTGACTTTAAACTCGTCGATCGGGATTTGACGGACCGCCGCCTTCGAGACTGGAGCGGGAAGGTCAAGATACTCAACATCGTGCCGAGCCTGGATACGTCCATCTGCGCGCTGTCCGCCAAGAAGTTCGACGCCGAGGTCGCCAAGCTGGCGGGAGTCGTCGTACTCACCGTCTCCTGCGATCTACCCTTCGCCCAGGATCGCTTCTGCAAGGCCGAAGGCGTATCCAACGTGGTGTTCCTATCCCAGATGCGCGACCGGTCATTCGGCCGCGATTACGGCGTCGAGATCCTGGACGGCAAACTCGCGGGCCTACTCTCCCGGTCCGTCGTCGTGGTGGGTTCGGACGATACGGTCCGGTATACGCAACAAGTGCCGGAGATCAAGCAAGAGCCCGATTATGGAGCGGTCCTCGCCGCGGCGAAGGAAGCGCTGAAGGCCTGAGCTTCCGCGGAGACGCGCCCCTCGATTCCGGGAGGCGCGCCCCTTGACGCCGATCCGCTCCCGGCTACGCTTATAGGAACCATGGGGGTAGCCGAAACCGCAGAGGTCGAATACGCGCATGGCGCCGTCCTCTATCTTGACGAAAACTCCATGAACCGCGCGCTCGCCGAACTCCTTCTCCGAAACGCTGGAATAGAGTGCCGAGCGGTAGCGACGTTCGGCGCATTGATCGACGCGATGAATCGGGGATCGTTCGATGCGCTCGTCCTAGAATTGAGCACGACGGTAGCCGACCCGGAGGGACTCGCTCTCGCTGAGCGCGCTCCGCGCTTCCGGGAGCTGCCCATCGTCGTTGTCGGAGACGACGAAGCGCAGGCCGGATCGATCGGAGCCCACCGCTTCGTCCCCTTCCCCCTCGATCCCGCCCGGTTCCTTGCCGCCATCGCCGAAGCCCTCGGGGGATTCTCAGCTGAGCCTTCGGACGCGATCAGGCGCGCGGCGCTCCTCGCTCGCGTCGGGGGAAAGGCCGAGGCGGCGGGAACCCTGCTCGACCGTTTCATGCATGACTACGCGGGACACGATTCGCTCATCTCGGAATCGCTACGCCGCGGCGACAAAGACAAAACGGCCTTCCTCCTGCGGGATCTCCGTTCGGCGGCAGGGGCCATCGGCGCCGACGAGCTGTACCGCGTCGTGGAGTCGGTTCAAAGAGAGGCCGAAGATAGCCGCCCCTACGACGCGGGGGAACTATCGGCCTCGCTCCGGCGGGCGGTTAAAAGCGCAGGGATCCTTCGCGCCGAGTTCGCCGATCGGCCGGGACACAAATCGATCCGCGCGGAGGACCGGACTTCGACGCCTGATGCGGGCTCCGCGCCGCATGATCCTTCCGGCGTTAAACCGCTGCTCCTCGCCGTCGATGACTCAGCCGCGAACCGCACCTTCATTTCGGAAAGCCTGGCGGACGAATTCGGCGTTATCGTGGCGGCGGACGGCGAGGAGGCGCTCCTCAAGGCGCGGAGCCTTCCCACGCCTTCGCTTATCCTGCTCGACGTGGAAATGCCCGGCATCGACGGCTACGAAACCTGCCGGCGTCTCAAGGAGGACCCGCGGACTAGGTCCATCCCGGTCATTTTCCTAACGAGCCTCGCGAAGGAAGAAAACGAGGAGCGGGGACTTTCTCTCGGAGCCGTTGACTATATCCGGAAACCCTTCAGCGTTCCAATCCTAAAGGCGCGCGTCCGCACCCATATCGAGCTCCTGCGTTATCGGGAATACCTGGAAACCCTCGTGGAGGAGCGGACCCGTGCGCTCCGGGAAACGCAGAAGGAAGTCATCATCCGCCTCGCCCAGGCCGCGGAATACCGCGACAACGACACCGGCAGCCATATCAAGCGAATCGGGTATTATTCCGCGAACCTGGCTGAGCGCCTCGGCTTCCCCCGGGCCGAAAGGGACACGCTTTTCTACGCCAGCTCCATGCACGACATCGGCAAGATCGGCATCCCCGACCACATCCTTCGGAAACCCGGTAAACTGACCGACGAGGAATGGGGCATCATGAAGAAACATCCCACGATCGGAGCGGAATTGCTGGAAGGGCACCCCGCGGAGCTACTCCGCGTCGCCGCTCGGGTAGCGCGGACCCACCATGAGAAATGGGACGGTTCGGGCTATCCCGCCGGGTTGGAAGGATACGAGATCCCCATGGAGGGTCGCATCGTAGCGATCTGCGACGTGTTCGACGCGCTCCTCTCGACCCGACCCTATAAGCGGGCTTGGACCTACGACGATGCTTTAGACGAAATAAATCGCCTCTCGGGGCGCCATTTCGATCCGGTCATCGTGCATACCTTCAACGACGCTTTCCCCGAATTGGTGAACATCAAGAAAAGGTTCGACGACTAGCGGGACCCGAGCTCAATCCCCGAACAGGGCTTGGGCCTGATCGCGCACCTGGTCTACCGCGGCCTGGTAGCGATCCTTGAGAGCCCCCATATTCTGGTTATAGAAAGCCACGAACTCCGGATCCTGCATCGGGTCGATCTGGACCCGCCTGCCGGTCCGCCGGGCCAGTTCTTCCTCTTTCTGGCGGAGCTTCGGCGCGTACTGCTGTCGGATCGCGCGGTCGTACTGCTCTACTTCGCCGAGGTATTGCGCGAGGGCTTGCTGGATCTGCTGGAACAAGGAGAGGAAACGGCGGTCGCCGACCACCGCGGCGAGGCCCTTTCCGACCGCGTCCAGGCGTTCCAAGTCCTCCTTCACCGCGGGAAGGGATACCTGGGACAGGAGGACTTCAAAAGCGCCGCGGCGGACGGACGGCTGCTTGTCCTTGGGGTATTTCTTCAAGTCCGCCTCGATATTCTTCCCCGCGGGATCGTCCAGGTAAGCGCCGGCGAGGCGCTTTCCTTCCCTTTTGAGCTCGAATTGCTCGACGCTTTCGCGATCTCCCTTTACCGATTCGGTGCGTTCCAACGCGATTTCCAATGCGCTCTTGATGCGTGCCATTTCGTCGTACCTCTCGCTATAAAATACGGAATTCAAGCCGAGGCGAAGAAAGCCTTTCGGCAAAAAAAAAGTCGTTTACGCGGGCGAGCGGATCGGGAAGTAGGAACCGCCCGCGCACACCGCATCCATCCGCTCGTCGCGTTCGTCCATCGGCACGAGATCCATGATCTGACGGGGCACGCAGAGCGCCGTTACGAAAACGTCGGAGCGCCGCGACCTAAGGCCGCGGAGGAAACGGTCATAATAGCCCTTGCCATGGCCGAGGCGGCCGCCGTTCTTGTCGAAGGCGAGCCCCGGCGCGATCACGAGGATCGGCCCGGGCAAAGCGTCGAAGTCAACCCGGCTCGCGTCCGCGAGAGGCTCGCGGATACCGAACGGGCCCTGCGCCCAGGGGCCATCCAGGGAGGCCGCTTCACGGAACGAGAGCTCGCCGTCCTCGACCCGCGGTAAGGCGACCCGTTTCCCCGCGAGGAAGGCGGCATCCACGACGAGATCGCTCACGATTTCCCCCCGCATCGAAAGGAAGGCGAGTACGGTCCGGGCTTCGCTCCAGCGAGCCTCGCGGCCGAGCGCGGCGGCGGCCAGGGCCCCTTCCCGCTTAAAGGCTTCCGCGTCCAATCCGCGCAGGATCGCTTCCGTTCTCGCGCGGAGCGCGCTCTTTTCCTCGTTCGCGGACATTGCCATCGGTTTCCTCAAATAGGGCGGGTTCCGCCTTCGCGCAGCCCGGCTTCGTACAGCTTACCGCAGGCCAGGAACATCGGCAGCTTAGTGCCCGCCAGGATGATGCCCGCGTCCCGCGCCATGTCCACCATATCGCCCAGGGGATGCTTACCGCGGACGAAGACGATGACGCGGATGTCTAAGAGCTCGGCGGTACGGATGACCTGCGGGTTCGCCAGGCCGGTCAGGAGCAGGACGCGGTCCTTCACGAAGGCCATGACGTCGCTCATGAGGTCGGCGCCGCACGCCGATCGAACGTCGAGATCTGAGAGTTCTTCCCCGCAAAAAAAAGCACCATCAATCGCTTTTACCGCTTCGGCAACGGTCATCCTCGTTCACCTCGAGACCTCAGTCTATCATGGGCATTCGGGAGGTACAACGTCCGGGACGGGTCTTGACTCTTTTAGGCCGTTTCGGTATCGTGCTGCTTCGTAGAGCATTCCCCTGTAGCTCAGCTGGCAGAGCAAGTGGCTGTTAACCACTGGGTCAGGTGTTCGAATCACCTCGGGGGAGCGAACCTAAAAGAGGCCGTCCTGAAGGACGGCCTCTTTTATTTCTGGAACCGCCCTCGGATCCGGTCGATTATACTCCTATACCGGGAGAAGATCGATGGATCCATGGACCTCGGCCCTTATCATGCTCGTTACGTGCGCGGAGTGCAGCCTGCTCTTTTTCGCTTCGGGGCTGCGCCGAAACCCGGGAACCAAACGGAATTTTCCGGCGCCCTTCTTTTGGGGGCTCGGCATCGTCTCATCAAACGCGGGCATCATGTCGGGCTTCATGCTCATCATCGCAGGCATACGGATACTCCTCGGCCGTCCCCTCAATCCTTCGCGGTTTGCCGGGGTATGGATCGCCTACGTCTGCGCCGCAGCGCTCTTCACCTTCCCTCTCCCGTCGACAACCGTGCGGATCATCCTTTTTTCCGGCATCATCGCGGCCCTCTACCTGGAAGGCGCCTACTTACTCGCCGCGGATCACCGCAGGAACCCGAATCCCTTTTCCCCCGTTATCGCCGCGACCTTCGCGCTCCTCGCGATCTTCTTCCTTGCGCGCGGCACCCTCGTCATCGCCGTTCCCCAGTCTTCCGTTTTCACGCCGAGCGTACTCAACGCCGCGACCTTCTTCGTTTCCCATATCGGCCTCATCGCGTGGAGCCTGGGGCTCATCCTCCTGCAGAATCTCCGGATGGCGCGCGACCTGGAACGGGCATACGAAGAGAAGGAAACCCTCTTCCGCGAACTCCAGCACCGCGTGAAGAACAGTCTGGCGGTGATTTCCGGCCTCGTTTCCCTGGAGTCCTCCCGTCTCAAGGAGGGGGATTCAGTCACGATCCTGGAAAGCCTCAAAGCCCGCATCGACGCGATCGCCGCGCTCTACGATCGCCTCTACCGTTCGGGCGATACGGAAGAAGTGGAGCTCGACGCCTATTTCAGGGACCTCGCCGATACGCTCTGGGCGGGAACCGCCGCCGCCAAGAAAGGCATCGTACTGGCCCTCGACCTGGACG
>JAEWSV010000155.1 GCA_023398155.1 Spirochaetota bacterium | reverse complement strand
ATCAGGCTCGCGTCCATGGCGCGCTGCAGGATATCTATCGTCTTCGTGAAATCGTTTCCGATAGCCACTTCCGCCTCCAAAGTAACATTCTACCTTTATACCATCGGTAGAGAATGCCCGCCGGTTTACAATATGTAGCGTCCCAGATCCTGATCCTGGATCAAGAGCGAAAGCCGCTCGTTCACGTAGGCGACGGTGATCGGTACCTTGGTCGGGGCGATATCCGGCGCTTCGAACGAAATCTCCTCCAAGAGCGCCTCCATGATCGTATGCAGGCGACGCGCCCCGATATTCTCCAGGCGCGAGTTGACCTCCGCGGCGAGCGACGCCAGACGTTCGACCGCGTCGGGGCTGAACTCTATCTCCACGCCCTCGGTCGCGAGCAGGTCGATATACTGTTTGGTGAGGGCGTTCCGCGGCTCCGTGAGGATGCGGAGGAATTCTTCCGCGCCGAGGGCTTCCAGTTCCACGCGGAGCGGGAAACGGCCCTGGAGTTCGGGAATGAGGTCCGAGGGCTTGCTCACGTTGAAGGCTCCCGCGGCGATGAAGAGGATGTGCGCGGTGTTCACCGTTCCCCACTTGGTGTTCACGGTGGAGCCTTCGACGATGGGGAGGATGTCCCGCTGGACGCCTTCGCGGGAGACGTCCGCTCCGCCGGCCCGCTCCCCCTTGGCGGCTATCTTATCGATCTCGTCGATGAAGATAATGCCGGTCTCCTCCACGCGGCGCCTCGCCTCGTCGGCGACGCGGTCGCGGTCCACGAGCTTCTCGGCCTCCTCGTTATACAGGAGTTCCTTCGCGCGCTTCACGTTGACGACCTTGCGTTTCTTAGAGCCTCCGAAGATCCCGGCCAAGCCCGAAAGGCTGGATTCCAAGTCTTCCATGCCGCTGCCCGCGAAAATCTCCATGGCGGGTACGGCCGGCGCCTGCTGGATCGACATTTCGACTGTCCGGTCATCGAGCTTGCCCTCGCGGAGCATGGCTCGGAATTTTTCCCGCGTGGGATTGCCCTCCTCAGCCACGGCCTCGGCGGCGTTCATGAGCGGGGCCGCGGCGGCTACCCCGGCCGTAGCGGATGAAGGCTTCTTACCGGAACCCGGCAAGAGCAGATCGAGGAGGGCTTCCTCTGCACGGCGCTCGGCCGCCTCGCGGACGGCTTCCTGCATCTCGGTCTTGACCATCTGGACGCCCGCGGCCATGAGGTCGCGGATCATGGACTCCACGTCCCGGCCGACGTAGCCTACCTCGGTGTACTTGGTGGCCTCGACCTTGAGGAAAGGAGAACCGGACAGCTTGGCGAGGCGGCGGGCGATCTCGGTCTTGCCGACGCCGGTGGGGCCGATCATGAGTATGTTCTTCGGCGCGACGTCCTCGCGGACATCGGGGGCCAGCTTGAGCCTGCGGATGCGGTTGCGGAGAGCCACGGCTACCGCCCGCTTGGCCTTTTTCTGGCCAACTATGTATTTATCCAGCTCCGCCCCGATTTCCCGCGGCGTCAGGCGATCCAGGTCCTTTCCGTCCATACTAGACAATCTCCTCCACGGTGATGTGGTCGTTGGTGTAGATGCAAATATTGCCCGCGATGCGGAGGCTCTTCTCCGCGATCTCGGCCGCGGAAAGGTTCCCCGCGTCCAAATAGGCGAGCGCGGCGGCGTAGGCGTACGAGCCGCCCGATCCGATCGCGAGGGCGTCGTCCGCCGGTTCGATCACGTCCCCGGTGCCGGAGATGAGGAAGGTCTTGTTCTTGTCGGCCACGAGCAGCATGGCTTCCAGGCGGCGCAGCGCGCGGTCCGTGCGCCAATCGGTGGCGAGTTCCACGGCGGCCCGAGCCAGGTCGCCCGAGAACTCCTTGAGCTTCGCTTCGAACCGCTCCAAAAGGGTGAAAGCGTCCGCGGTCGCGCCCGCGAAGCCGCAGAGAACCTTCCCGTCCTGGGTACGACGTACCTTGCGGGCGTTATTCTTCATGACCGTATTGCCCGCGGTGACTTGCCCGTCGCCGGCCATTGCCACCTTACCGTCCTTGCGTACAGCTATAACCGTCGTGCTCCTGATCTTCATCATTCAGTTCCTTTCCCGTCGAAGCGCTTCGCGCCGTGCGGGTGCGCCTTCGCGTATACCCGTTTGAGTCGTTCCATATCCACGTGGGCGTAGCGCTGCGTCGTGGAGAGGCTCGCGTGCCCGAGCAACTCTTGGACCACCCGCACGTCGCAGCCTGCGTTCACGAGATGCGTCGCGAAGCTATGCCGGAGGGCGTGGGGATAGATGGGTTTGCCCAGCGTAGACTTATCCGTGTAGCGAGCGATGACCCAGCGGATACCGTTCACGGAGAGGCGGCCGCCCCGACGGTTTATGAAGAGGGCATCGGTAGCCTTCTCCGCGGGGATCCGCGCCGCGCGATGGGGAAGGTAGGCGGCGATGGCCTCGCGGGCCTCCTCCGAAAAGTAGACCCTCCTTTCCTTGTCGCCCTTGCCTACCACCCTTGAACTGGAAAGATCCGAATCCAATCTTGAAAGCTCGAGGGAAGCGGCTTCGGAGACGCGGAGGCCGGAGGAATACATCGCCAGGATCAAGGCCTTGTCCCGAGGCGGCCAGAGGATGCCCGCGGTATCCGGGAGCTCGGCGAAGGCGGCCATCTCGTCCTCCCAGAGGAAGGCGGGAAGGAATTTTCCGGTCTTGAGGTTGCGGGACGTGGCAGCCGGGTCATCGCTACGCAGCTCGAAGCGGAGGAGCCATCGGTGGAAACCGCGGATGGAGGACAGCGCGCGGTTGATGCTCACGGAGGCGGTCCCCTCTTCGGAGAGGCGGGTCACGAAGGAACGTATGTCGGCCGCGGTCGCGGCTTCGGGGAGGCAGTCCCGCTCCGCGCAATGCGCCTCGTAGCGGCCGAGGTCGCGCCCGTACGCCTCCAGGGTTCGCGGCGAGACCCCGCGGACGGCGCGGAGGTAGGCGAGGTATTCCTCAATCCTCGCCGTCATGTTCCATTTCCTCGTCCGCGCTATGCAGGTAGTCGCAGTCCGGGTTGATGCAGGCCTTGTGGGACCCGTTCTTCTTGTCGTACTTCTCCACGAGGAAGCGTCCGCACTTGGGGCAATTCATCGGGAGCGGCTTGTAGTGGCTGATGAAATCGCAATCGGGATAACGGGTACAGCCGTAGAATTCTTTGCCCCTTCCCTTCGTCCTGCGCGCGACGATATCGCCGCCGCAACCCGGTACCGGACACTTGGCGAGCGGGATAGACCGGGTATTCCGGCATTCGGGGAAGCCCGTGCACGCGAGGAAGAATCCGAAGCGGCCGAGCTTCTTCACCATGGGCCTACCGCAGAGGTCGCAGACGTGTTCGGTGATCTCGTCCATCGTCCCCTTGAACGAGTCGAGGGTCTTGGAGACCTCGTCGACCCTCCCCTTGAAGGGATCGTAGAAGTCCCGGATCATGTCCGACCAGCGGATGCGGTTCTCCTCGACTTCGTCCAGCTTCGTCTCCATGCCCGCGGTGAAGGCCGCGTCGACGACGTGGGGGAAATACTCCACGAGCATGTCGCAGATCATCCTCCCGAGGAGGGTCGGGACGAGCTGCTTGTTGGACCGATTGACGTAGTACCGTTCCAGGAGCACGGAGATGATCGGCGCGTACGTGGAGGGCCGGCCGATGCCGCGCTCCTCCAGCGTCTTGACGATGGAGGCGTCGGTGAAGCGCGCGGGACCCTGGGTAAAATGCTGTTCCGGATGGAAGAACTGGAGGTCAAGCTTTTCGCCCACGGCGAGTTCGGGAAGGGGAGATTCCTTTTCTTCCTTGGAAGCGAGGACCTTCACGACCTTATAGAATCCCTTGTCCACGAGCTTCGATCCCGAGATGCGGAAAACGGCCTCTCCCGCGCCGATATCCACGCTCACCGTCTTGGTGCGCGCGTTCTTCATCTGGCTGGAAACGAAGCGCTCCCAAATGATCGTATAGAGCCGGAGCTGGTCCCGCGTGAGGTGATCCTTGACGTTCTCCGGCGCGTAGGCGACATAGGTCGGCCTGATAGCCTCGTGGGCGTCCTGGGCCTTCTTCTCCACCGCGTATTCGATGGCCGCGGGGGGTAGGCTCTCGGGGAAGCGCTCGCCGATCCAGGCACGGACTTCTTCAAGGGCGCCCTGGGAGATACGGACGGAGTCGGTACGCATGTAGGTGATGAGACCGACGCGGCTCGCGCCGATGTTCACGCCCTCGTAGAGTTGCTGGGCGATCTGCATGGTCTTCTTG
>JAEWSV010000548.1 GCA_023398155.1 Spirochaetota bacterium | reverse complement strand
CGAGCGATATGTATCGAATCGTACAAGGAGGTCCCCATGAAGATTCTTGGAAAGGCCGCGCTGGTCCTCGTTTTGGCCCTCGCCGCGCTCGCCCCCGCCGCGGCGCAGAACTTCCCCCGGAAGGCCGTCACGGTCATCTGCCCGTGGGCTCCCGGCGGCGGCACGGACACCATACTCCGCGCGCTCTGCAAGGAGGCGGAGAAGTATCTCGGGCAGACCATCACCGTCACCAACAACACGGGCGGCGGCGGCGCGGTGGGGCACTCGGCCATCATGCAGGCGGCTCCCGACGGGTACACGGTCGGCATGATCACCTTCGAGCTCAATTCCCTCCCGCCCCAGGGACTCATCCCCTTCGATTACAAAGCCTACGATCCGCTCATGCGCATCAACGCGGACCCCGCGGCCCTCACGGTGAACAAGGACGCGAGCTGGAATAGCCTCAAGGACTTCATCGATTTCGCCAAGGCCAATCCCGGAAAGATGACGATCGGCAATTCAGGCCCCGGCTCCGTCTGGCACATCGCCGCGGGCCTCATGGCCGACAAGACGGGCGTCTCCGTAGTCAACGTACCCTTCGACGGCGCGGCCCCCGCGGTCACCGCCCTCGTCGGCAACCACATCAAGGCGGTCTCGGTCTCCGTAGCGGAGGTGCGCGGGCAGGTGCAGGCCGGCCAGCTCAAGATCCTCGGCGTCATGGATACGCAGCGGAACGCCCTCTTCCCCGACGTCCCCACCTTCCAGGAGCAGGGAGTCGACGTGACGTTCTACACCTGGCGCGGACTCGCGCTTCCCAAGGGCGTGAACGCCAAGAACAAGGCGATCCTCCTGGACGCGTTCAAGAAAGCCTTCGACTCGCCGGACTTCAAAGCCTTCGCCGAGAAGGCGAGCCTCAACCTCGCGTACCAGGATTCGGCCGAGTTCGGTAAGTTCCTGGCTCAGAACTATAACGATGTAGAAGCGGTCATGAGGAGCCTCGGACTCACCAAGAAGTAAGCATCGACGTCATTCGAGGGAGCGGAGAAACCATGAAAAAGCCCGATATCGCGGGGGGAACCGTCGGCGTGGCCTTCGGCACGTGGATACTGATCGAGGGGGCGAAGATGCCTCCGGACGTGGTGATGAAGATCGGCCCGAATTTCTTCCCTGATGCGCTGGCCATGGTCTTGATCGGTTTCTCCGCTATCCTCATCGTCAAAGGCGCGCTGTCCAAGACCGACGGGGGCTTCGACCGTATCGACCTCCGGAGTCCCGGCTTCCGTAGGGCCGCGCTCGCCCTGCTCTTGTCCTGCGCGTACGCCTTCATCCTCAAGCCGGTCGGCTTCATCCCGGGGACGGTCCTCTTCATCCTCTCCCTCATGCTGCTGCTCGGCTCGCGCAAGGCGCGCGACCTGACGCTCGTCCCCGTGCTCGCGACGGCCGCAGTGTGGTTCGTCTTCGAGCGGCTCCTCACCATTTCCCTTCCCGTGGGGCTGCTGTCCCTATTCGGGTTCTAAGGAGGACCTGATGGATTTCAGCCTTCTATTCCAAAGCTTCGGTAACATCCTCCTTTCCCCGAGCGTCCTCCTCATGGTCTTCATCGGCGTAGCCGGGGGAATCACCATCGGAGCTTTACCGGGCCTCACCGCAACCATGGGCGTCGCGCTCCTCGTGCCGTTCACCTTCGGCCGTCCGCCGACGGAGAGCCTGGCGATGCTGCTCGGCATCTACTGCGGCGGCATGTACGGCGGTTCCATCTCCGCCATCCTCATCCGCACGCCCGGCACTCCTGCCGGAGCGGCGACGGTGCTTGAGGGCTATCCCCTCGGACAAAAAGGAGAGGCCGGGCGCGCCCTGTCCATGGCTCTCTTCGCCTCCTTTTGCGGCGGCATGATAGGCGCCCTCATCATGACCTTCATGTCCCCGCTGGTCTCGAGCGTCGCGCTCAAGTTCGGCCCCGTGGAGTACTTCGCGCTCGCCGTCTTCGGCCTTTCGGTCATCATCTCCATCTCGGGCGACAGCCTCGTTAAGGGCGTCATGTCCGGCGTCTTCGGGCTTCTCCTGGCGACTATCGGCTTTGACCCGATCTCGGGTTTCCCGCGCTTCACTCTGGGTCGCGTAGAGATGCTCGAAGGTCCTCCTTTCATCCCCACCCTCATCGGCCTCTTCGCAGTCTCGGAGATCTTCAATTCGATCGAGAAGATGGGCGTCGTCAAACCGGTGAAAGCCGCGATCGACCGTTACCTTCCCTCTTGGGCGGATATCAAGGTCTCCAGCCGCAACATCCTCAAATCAAGCCTCATCGGAACATTCATCGGGGCCATCCCCGGCGCGGGCGGCGACATCGCGGCCTTCGTCTCCTACGGCGAGGCCAAGCGATCGTCTAAATATCCGCATAAATTCGGCACGGGCGTGATCGAGGGCGTCGCGGCCCCGGAAGCGGCCAACAACGCTTGCTCGGGCGGCGCGATGATCCCGCTACTTTCCCTCGGCGTACCCGGCGACGCGGTCACCGCGGTCCTCCTCGGCGCCTTCATCGTCCAGGGCATGCAGCCGGGGCCGCTCCTCTACATCGAGCACCTGGACGTCGTGTACAACATCTTCGCCTCCATGATAGTCGCCAACATCGTCATGCTCATCCTCGGCATCGCCGGCATCCGCTTCTTCGCCCGGGTCATCCTCGTGAAGCGCGATATCCTCAATCCGATCATCTTCGTCCTTTCGCTCGTCGGCTCCTTCGCGATGCGGCAGAACGTCTTCGACGTGTGGCTCACCCTGGCCTTCGGCGTCATCGGTTGGCTCATGATGCGCGCCAAGTTCCCGCTTTCGCCCATCCTGCTCGCCCTCATCCTGGGCCCCATGGCCGAGGCGAATCTCCGCCGGGCGCTGACCATCTCGCAGGGGAGCGCCGGGATTCTCGT
>JAEWSV010000539.1 GCA_023398155.1 Spirochaetota bacterium | reverse complement strand
GGCGGAGGCTCCGGGCACGCTATCTCCGCGGCGGCGGCCCAGGCGGCCGCAGGCGACCTCACGGACGGAGCCGACCGAGCCGCGGCCCTGCTCGCCGTCGCCCTCGCCGCCATCCCGCCTTCCCCCGGAGAGGCAGAGACGCCCGGGGCGGATCGCCGCGTCCGAGTCGCTCTCCATTTCATCGCCGAACGCTACGGCGACGCCATCTCCCTGGAGGAGGCGGCCGAACGGGCCGGCGTGAGTCCCGCCCACCTCTCGCGCCTCCTCGTCGCGACCACCGGCGCCTCCTTCACTGAGCACCTCACCGCGCGGCGCATCGAACGGGCGCGCGCGGAGCTCACCGAAGGCAGCCGGAGCGTCAAGGAAATCGCCGCCCTCTGCGGATACCCGGACGCCAACTATTTCAGCCGCGCTTTCAAGAAGGCCGTAGGCCTTACGCCCTCGGAATACGGGAACCGACACGGGAGGTCGATCCTATGATCCCCAGCAAGCTCGCGCGAGTCATCCTGGCCGCCCCCCTCTTGCTCGAACTCTTCTCCCTCTCCTCGTGCCGGCCCAAGGGAGCCTTCGGCAAGCGGGAACGGCCCCTCATCGGTTTCGTCATGGACTCCTTCATCGAGGAACGATGGACCCGCGACCGCGACGTCTTCATGGCGACCGCGGCATCCCTCGGCGCGGACGTCGACCTCCAGATCGGGGAGGAGGACCCGACGACCCAGGAAGCCCAGATCGCGTACCTCCTCGACCGGGGCATCGACGTCCTCGTGCTCGTCGCGAGCGACCCCGAGCGGCTCTCCCACGCCCTCCAAGAAGCCAAGCGCCGTTCGGTCCGCGTCATCCTCTACGAACGGGTGGTCCGGAACGCGGGCGCCGACCTCTATCTCGCCTACGACGGCGAACGAGTCGGAGAGCTCCAGGCGCGGGCTATCGCCGCCAAGATCGGGACGGGGTCCGTCCTCGTCTACAACGGCCCGCGCAACAACGCCGTGGCCGCCATGGCGCACGAGGGCATCATGAAGGTCCTCGCCCCCCTCATCGCCGAAGGCAGGATCGCCGTCGTGGAAGACTATTGGCCCGAGACGACCAGCAGCGAAGAAGCCTACGCCTTCCTCGACGGGCTCCTCGCCAAGGGCGTCGCCGTGGACGGCATCATAGCCGCGAGCGACCTCCAGGCCGAGGCGATGATCCGGGCCCTCGCCCTTCGCCGCCTCGCGGGCAAGGTCGCGGTAGCGGGCGCCGACGCCGACCTCGCGGCTTGCCAGCGCATCGCCGAGGGTACCCAGGCCATGACCGTCTACAAGCCCATCGACCAGATCGCGTCCAAGGCTGCCGAGCTCGCCGTCTTCCTTTCCCGCGACGTCCGCTTCACCGTGCACAACGCCATCTTCGACGGCGCCTACCGAGTCCCCTACTACGAGCTCGCCCCCATCGCGGTGAACGCCCTCAACTTGCGGGAGACGGTCGTCAAGGACGGCTTCCACCTGGCCGAAGACGTCTTCCGCAACGTCCTGCCGCGGTAGGTACGCTCGGTCCGCATCGCGTGCCCGGTCGGCCGCGGCTGTTTCGCCGCATTTCAGAACATGATCGTATCCTTTCGATCGTCGGCCGTTCGTACCGTTTTTCCAGGGAAATTAGTTTCGATTCCGATCGATCTTCAATCGTTTGTTGCGCCGTGCCGGTTCCGTGCTAGGCCGAAGCTAGGGTCCGCTCAAAAAGCGCCAGACTCCAGCAGAAGGAAAAACCTTCTTGTATCGGAAGTCAGGGATAGGTGGTAGCGTGGAACGACGGGGCCGAGCGCTCCGAACGTTTACTGAGGAGGAAAAGAAGTGAAGAAAGCTATCGCTTTAGTAGCGGCCCTCGCGGTCGTATCCGCCCTGCTCGTGTCCTGCGGCGGCGCGGCCGCCGGCGGCAAGCCGAAGATCGGCGTCGCCATCTATAAGTTCGACGACACCTTCATGTCCTACGTGCGCAACGCCATCGAAGGCAACGCCACGGACAAGGCCGTCGTGGAAATGGTCGATTCCCAGAACGCCCAGCCCACCCAGAACGATCAGGTGGACGCGTTCCTTTCCAAGAAGGTGAAGGTCATCGCCATCAACCCCGTCGATCGCACGGCCGCCGCGGCCATCATCGACAAGGCCATGGCCCGCAAGACCCCGGTCGTCTTCTTCAACCGCGAGCCGCTGCCCGAGGATATGGGCAAGTGGGACAAGGTCTATTACGTCGGCGCCAAGGCCGAGCAGTCCGGTTCCATGCAGGGCCAGATCGTCGTCGATTACTGGAAGGCCAATCCTGCGGCCGACAAGAACGGCGACGGCAAGATCCAGTACATCATGCTCAAGGGTGAGCCGGGACACCAGGACGCCGAGCTCCGCACCGAGTTCTCCATCAAGACGATCACCGCCGCCGGTCTCGGCGTCGACAAGCTCGCCGAAGACACCGCCTACTGGGATCGCCCGAAGGCCGTGGAGAAGATGAAGGCGTTCTACGCCAAGTTCGGCGACAAGATCGAAGTCGTGCTCTGCAACAACGACGACATGGCCCTCGGCGCCATCGAAGCCCTCCGCCAGGAAGGCTACTTCTCCGGCGACAAGTACCTCCCCGTGGTCGGCGTCGACGCCACCGCTCCGGCCCTCCAGGCCCTCGAGCAGGGCACCCTCCTCGGCACCGTCCTCAACGACGCGAAGAACCAGGGCAAGGCCACCTTCGACCTCGCCTACGCGCTCGCCATGGGCAAGGATCCCGCCACCGCCGGCTGGGAGATCAGCGACGGCAAGTACGTCTGGGTCCCCTACCAGATGGTGACCAAGGACAACTACACCCAGTTCAAGTAAGCAAACCGAAAGCCGGTCGGGTTTGAGCCCCGGCCGGAGCGGACGTATACTACGGGCGGGGGTCACGCGACAGCGTGGAGCCCGCCCGTTCCGTTACTGAAGTAGACGATGGAGGACCGCCGATGAGGGAAAATGAATTCGTCCTCGAGATCGCGCACATGTCGAAGACTTTCCCCGGCGTGCGCGCCCTCGACGACGTATCGCTGCGGGTCAAACCCGGAACCGTGCATGCCCTGATGGGCGAGAACGGCGCCGGCAAATCGACCTTGATGAAATGCCTGTTCGGCATCTACGAGAGCGACAGCGGCGAAATCCTGCTGGACGGTAAACGCGTAAATTTCCAGAATTCGCGCCAGGCCTTGGACGCCGGCATCTCCATGATCCACCAGGAACTCCTGCCCGTTCCCTATAGGAGCGTCATGGAGAATCTCTGGCTCGGCCGCTTCCCGCTCCACTGGATCGGGCCATTTAAGCTGGTCGACCACAAGAAGATGCTCGCCGACACGGTCGCGCTCTTCAAGGATCTCAAGATCGATATCAACCCGAAAGTCTGGGTGCGGGAACTTTCCGTCTCCAAGATCCAGTCCATCGAGATGGCCAAGGCTGTTTCCTACAACGCGAAAGTCATCATCATGGACGAGCCGACCTCCTCGCTCACCGAGAACGAGGTCGCCCATCTTTTCGAAATCATCCGTCGCCTCCGCAGCCAGGGAGTCGCGATCATCTACATCTCCCATAAGATGGAAGAAATCCTAACGATTTCCGACGAGGTATCCATCATGCGCGACGGCCGCATGGTCGGCACCTTCGCCGCGAAGGAACTCGACAACCAGCGGATCATCAAGTACATGGTCGGCCGCGACCTGACCCACCGGTTCCCTCCTCGGGAAAACGTCCCGAGCGACGAGGCCGTCCTCAAGGTGGAAAACCTCACCTCCGCCGAATCCCGGTCCTTCCGAGACGTGAGTTTCGAGCTGCGCCGCGGCGAGATCCTCGGCATCGGCGGCCTCGTCGGCGCCAAGCGGACCGAACTCGTCGAATCGATCTTCGGCTTGCGTCCGATTGAATCCGGCAAGATCTACGTGAACGGGAAAGAAGCGGTCATCCGCCATCCGACCCAGGCGAAGCACCACAAGATGGCCCTCGTCACCGAGGAGCGCCGCGTCACCGGCATCGTACCCATGCTCTCGGTCAAGGACAACATGCTCCTCGCCAACCTCAAGAGCTACATCGGCCCCTCGCTCCTCATCGACGAGCGACGGGGCGAACGCGACGTGGCGGACAAGATCAAGGCCCTCCGCGTCAAGACGCCGACTTCGCGTAACAAGATCCGCGACCTTTCCGGCGGCAACCAGCAGAAGGTGCTGTTCGCCCGCTGGCTCCTCACCGAGCCCGATATCCTGATCCTGGACGAGCCGACCCGCGGCATCGACGTCGGCGCCAAGTACGAGATCTATTCGATCATCGCGGAACTCGCCAAGAACGGGAAAAGCATCATCATGATCTCATCCGAGATGCCCGAGCTCCTCGGCATGTCGGACCGCATCATGGTCATGTGCGAGGGACGCCTCACCGGAATCCTGGACGGCGCGAAAACCAACCAGGAAGAGATCATGCGGCTCGCCGCCAACTTCAGCTAAGTGGAGAAACGATGAAAACCACCAATCCATCGGCCAAAGGCCGCGCGCCGTTTCTTGGCGCGAAATCGTTCACGGACTTCAGTCTCACCTACGCCATCTACTTCGTGTTCATCGCCCTCGTGATCGCCATCACGATCAAGGAGCCGGCGTTCCTCTCCATAGAGAACTTCCGGAACATCCTGTCGATGTCGGCCACGCGCGTCATCATCGCCCTCGGCATCGGCGGAATCCTGATCACGGGGGGCACCGACCTCTCGGCCGGACGCCAAGTCGGCCTCGCGGCGGTCCTGTCCTCCTCCCTGCTCCAGGCCCTCGACTATCCGCGCCGCATGTACCTCGATCTTCCCGAGCTTCCGCTCTACGTGCCGATCCTCATCGCGATGGCGGCCTGCGGCGTCCTCGGACTCCTCAACGGCCTCATCGTCGCCAAGCTCCGCGTGCCGCCCTTCATAGCGACCTTGGGCACCATGGTCGCCGTGTACGGGCTCAACTCGCTCTACTTCGATCGGCCTCCCTACGGTGCCCAGCCGATCGGCGGCCTGGACAAGCGTTTCACCACCCTCGGCTCCGGGTACATCGGCCTGGACGGCACCTACTCGATTCCCTACATCGTCATAATCGCCTGCGTGATAGCCCTCATCATGTGGGTGCTCCTCAACAAGACCACCTTCGGCAAGAACATCTACGCCATCGGAGGAAACCCCGAGGCGGCCAAAGTGTCGGGAGTGAACGTCGTCCGCAACCTCCTCGTGGTGTACAGTCTGGCCGGCGTGCTCTACGGCCTCGCCGGCGCCCTGGAAGCGGCGCGCACGGGAGGGGCGACCAACAACTACGGCAACGGCTATGAGCTCGACGCCATCGCGGCCTGCGTCGTCGGCGGCGTATCCACCTCGGGCGGCATCGGTACGGTACCGGGCATGCTCGTCGGCGTACTCATCTTCTCGGTGATCAACTACGGGCTCACTTTCATCAACATGTCGCCGTATTGGCAGCAGATCGTGAAGGGCGCCATCATCATCGCGGCCGTAGCCATCGACATCCGGAAATACCTCAACAAGCGATAATCGATTAGCCCGCATGCGAATCGATGATCCTACGGGGAGTCGTTGAATACGTCTCCCGCAGGTGAATTATCGTCAGGGGGTCGAACGAAGGGCGCGCCGATAGGGCGCGCCCTTTTTACGCGCAGTTAACATTATTATGAATTCGCCATTTTCTTCATTTTCTTCATTTTCGTGATGTATCTTCCTACTATTTCACGATTTATTGCTTTCGTTCTTGTATTTTCCGGTGTATCGTATAGGCATTATACCTTGCGTCTCGGTTCAGGCTTCTCGTCCATTTGGCGTCTCTCGTACGAGGGGCACGATAAGGGGTCTCCCCCCACCCTCCGGAGCCTGTTTCGGCGGCACGGAGGACGAACGTCATAGGAGCGTCCTCCATGACGGTATCCATTCTTGGCGTTTCCGATTATTTCCTCGCCGTTTCGTTTCCTTATGACATGGTCGTATTCAAGGCGATCGCGCGGCTCCTAAACGAAAGTTGGGACCAGAATAGGTCCGCATGGCTCATACCCGATCTCCAGTACTATGCGGATCAACTCCTTGAGGAGCTCTACAAAACCGGTATGTTCACGGCCGAGGAGCGCTGCGCTCCACGGTTCGTCGATGCCGAACCGACGCCCGCGACAGCCGCCGCGATCAAGCCGGCCTGCGCCGCAGCCCCGGTCAAGCCTATCTGCGCCGCGGATAAGCCGACTTGTTCCGCAGCCCCGGTCCTCATCGAGGCGAACGTCCCCGCGCCCCCTGTCAAAGTCGGATCGTCCATTACGCCGTACCCCGCCGGCATAGGCCGGCCGCCCGCGCTCGGCGCGAACCGGGCTGCCCCGATCGATATAGCCTCATTACCGCTCGCTCGACTGAAAGAAGCCCTGGACTCGCTCCATTACAGTCCTCGCACCAAAGAGGCCTACGTCCATTGGGTCCGGCGCTTCTTAGCGCTCCATCCTGAGGGATTGCCGACCATCATGGCAGAAGGGGCGATCAATTCCTTTCTCACGAGGCTCGCGGTCAAGGAAAACGTGAGCGCTTCCACTCAGAACCAGGCGCTCGCCGCCCTCCTCTTTCTCTATCGATCCGTCCTCGGCCGTCCGGTAGGCGATCTCGGGGGGGTCATCCGCGCCAAAAAACCGGTCCGATTGCCCGTGGTAATGAGCCGCGATGAAGTCCGCGCGGTTCTGGCCCACTTGACAGGCGACATCTGGCTCGCGGCCAAGCTCATGTACGGCACCGGCCTCCGCCTCAGCGAATGCTTAGGACTTCGCGTCCAAGACATCGATTTCGATCGTAACGAGGTCATGGTCCGAAGCGGAAAAGGCGCGAAGGATAGATCGACGATGCTCCCGGAAGCCCTCAAGGCGCCGCTCCGTGAACACCTCCGAGTCGTGAAGCGCATCTACGACCGCGACCTCGCCGACGGATTCGGCCGCGTATCTCTCCCGGACGCACTCCTCCTCAAATATCCCAACGCCGGCTCCGAATGGCCATGGCAATGGGTTTTCCCTCAAGAGCGCCGCTGGCGCAACCCCGAAACCGGCGCCCAAGGACGCCACCATATGGACGAATCGATCCTTCAACGCGCTGTCCACGAGGCCGTCCTTAAAGCCGGCATCGCTAAACGTGTAAGCTGCCACACCTTCCGCCATTCATTCGCGACCCACCTCATCGAAAACGGCTACGATATCCGTACCGTCCAGGAACTCCTCGGCCATAGCGACGTGAAAACTACTCAAATATACACCCACGTCCTCAACCGCGGCCCCTCCGGAGTCCGCAGTCCCCTCGACGGTTTGTAACAGCCCTTACGCCGTTCAGCCTAAACGCCCTACCCTCTCAATCCGAATAACCTACTTATTTCTATACTTATACTTACAAACTATTGCATGCATTCTTCGCGAGCTTAGGTTGAAAAGAGCTATACCGCGCAATATTACTTTTGATCTGTCTAATCAATGTTAGATGGACGCCGCGTTGCGGCGCAAAAAAATAAATGTAAAGGAAAAGTAAGATGAAAAGTTTTTTTTCAGCGTTATTTGCAGTTTTATTAATTTCTGTATTAGTGATTTGTTGTGACAATCCAAATGGTAG
>JAEWSV010000534.1 GCA_023398155.1 Spirochaetota bacterium | reverse complement strand
ATTCTACGCTCCTCGCTTGGGCCCTTTCCCGCCGCCGCCGGTGGGCGTCGCCGCGCTTCGAGCTGGAGGCTGTGCGCATCGTGGGCGATGTCCCGGGAGGGGGCATGGACGGGACGGCCGCGGCCGGACTCGCCGCGCTCTACGCCGAGTGGGGCATCGCGTACCGCACCGTCGAAGTGCCCATCGTAGGGCGCCTCAAGGAAGGGGAGAAGATGAGCTGCTACTGGTGCTCCACCCAACGCCGCACCGAGCTCATCCGCCTGGCGCTCGCGGAGGGCTTCAACAAGCTCGCGCTCGGCCACCACCTGGACGACATCCTCGCTACGCTGCTCATGAATATGACCAAGAAGGGCGAGATCGCCACGATGCCGCCGCGTCTCCGCTACGATAAGTATCCGTTGGAAGTGATCAGGCCCCTCGCGCTCGTGGAGGAGGAGTCGATCCGCGGCTTCGCCCGCGAGATGGGCTGGCTCGCCGTCACCTGCAGCTGCGCCTACGGGGCGGACGGCGAGCGCGCGGAGTACCGGCGCCGCCTGGAAGAGCTCACCGGGGGAACGGAGGAGGGGAAGCGGAACCTCTTCAGGTCCATGTCGAACATCAAGGCCGGTTATCTGGCGTAAGCCTACTTTCCGAGCTCCCTGCGCGCGAGCTCGCGGTACTTGGCCTCTCCGGAGCCGAGCAGGGATTCATAGACCGCGAGCGCCGATACTTCGCCGCTCGCCGCCGCGAGCGGCTCCAGTTCATCTTCGGAGAATTTGACGGTCGCGCGGGCGGCGCGGGCCAGGGTGACGTGCGCGGTGAACGGGCGGTCCTCGCGCGGCCGCACCGCGTAGGCCGCCTCCCGGCCGAGGTCCGCCAAGGCTTCCTCAAAGCCGTCGGCCAGGGCCGTCGCCTCGGCCGAACCTTTCCCTATCGATGCCGCGAGCACGCGGGCGGCGCCGCGGCGCGGCATCGCGATGAGGCCGGAACAGGCGAGCAGGAAGGGCCGCGCGTCCGCGGCCGAGCGTTCGGCCGCCTCCACCGCGATGTCCGTACCCCGATCGTCCAGGTCGCCGAGGAAGGCGATCGTGAGGTGGAGGCGGGCGGCGGATATCCAGCGGAGGTCGTTACGGGAAGCGCAAAGGCCGGAGGTGGCCTCCACGAGTTCATGCCTCAAGGTATCGGGTAGGACCAGGGCGACGAAGACGCGCATCCGGCGCCTCCTTGCTACTTGGATATATCGAATCCAAGCATACCACGGGTAGGGCTACGGGAGGTCGTCTTTTACTCGCTGAATCGCTTGAGGAAGGCCTTGGTGCGTTCGTGCTTGGGCCGGCTTATCATCTCGTCGGCGTCGCCGTGCTCCACGATGAGGCCGCCGTCCATGAAGATGACCCGGTCCGCCACGTCGCGCGCGAAGGCCATTTCGTGGGTCACGATGACCATCGTCATCTTCTCGGCCGCGAGGGCGCGGATAACCTTCAGGATCTCGCCCGTGAGCTCCGGATCCAGGGCGCTCGTGGGTTCGTCGAAGAAGAGGACCTCGGGGTCGAGGGCGAGCGCCCGCGCGATGGAGACGCGCTGCTGCTGGCCGCCCGATAGTTCGCAAGGGTAGGCGGCCGCCTTCTCGGAGAGCCCCATCTTGGCCAGCATCGATATTGCGATGTCCTCGGCCTCCGCCTTCGTCCTCTTGAGCACGTGGACCTGAGCTTCGGTGATGTTGCGGAGCACGGAGAAGTGGGGGAAGAGGTTGAAGTTCTGGAACACGAGGCCGAGCTTGAGGAGGGAGGAGCGGAGCGCCGGCGCCTCTGCGTAAACGCCGTCCTTCAAGAAGGGCATGCCGCAGATCTCGATGGACCCGCCGCCCGCCTCTTCCAGGTGGGTGATGGTCCTGAGCAGGGTGGACTTGCCGGACCCGGAAGGACCGATGACGGCCAGGACCTCGCCGCGGTTCACGGTGAAGGAGATGTCCTTGATGACTTCGATGGTGCCGAAGGATTTGGAAAGATGTTCGACGACGATTACCGGTTCCATGCGCGCCCCTAGCGGTAGTAGGAAAGGCTCTTCTCGGCCTTCGCGAAGGCGGCCGAGACTGCCCAGTTCATGACGAAGTAGAAGGCCCCCGCGATGAAGATGGGCGTGGTGGAGAACTGGCGCGCCGACGCGTTCTGGGCCACGCGGAAAAGCTCCGCCACGCCGATGGTCTGCGCCAGGGCGGTATCCTTGACCAGGGTGATGACCTCGTTGGCGGAGGCGGGCAGGATGCGCTTCACGACCTGCGGCAGGACGATGCGGAAGAAGGTCTGGCCCTTCGTGAAGCCGAGCACCTTGGCCGCCTCCCACTGTCCCACCGGTATCGCTTCGATGCCGCCGCGGTAGATCTCCGCGAAGTAGGCAGCGTAGTTGACGGAAAAGGCCACGATGACCGCCGTGAAGCGGTCGTAGGACATCTTGAAGAGGTAGTAGGGAGCGAAATAGACGAAGATGAGCTGCAGGATGAGGGGCGTGCCCCGCATGATGAGCACGTAAAGGTTGACCGGGCCGCGTATCAGCGGGTTCTTCGACATGCGGCCCAGCGCGACGGGGAGCGCCAGCGGAAGCGAGAACAGGAGCGTCAGGAAGAAGACCTCGATGGAGACGAGCGTGCCCTGCAGCATCGCTTCCAGCATTTTTACCACGTCGCGTTACCTATCGATCCTTGCTTTATTTTCCAACCACCGAGATATCGGCGCCGAACCACTTGGTAGAGATCTTGGCGATGGTGCCGTCGGCGGCCATCTCTTCCAGAATTTTCTGGACCGCGTCGCGGAGCGCGAGGTCGCCCTTGCGGAAGCCGACGCCGTAGTTCTCGGGGGCGAGGGCCTCGTCCAGGATGGCGTAGGGCTTGCCGGACCGGTTGATGTTGTCGGTCGCGACCATGAGGTCCATGACCACAGCCTCGACTCCCTTCACTTCCAGGTCCATGAGCGCGGTGAGGTTGTCCTTGAACTCCACGACTTCCTTGAGCGAGGCGCGGAAAGCTACGGCCGCTTCCAAGGCTCCGACGGCGGAGGATCCGGCCTGGAGGCCGACGGACTTGCCCTTGAGGTCGGCGAGCGCCTTGTAGCCGGAATCCTTGCGGACCACGACCACCTGGGCGTTGTTGAGGTAGGGCTTGGTGAAGGCCATCGCCTGCTCGCGTTCCGCCGTCATGGTGAAGCCGTTCCAGATGCAGTCGATCTTGCCGGTGTTGAGTTCCTGCTCTTTCGCGTTCCAGTCGATGGGCTGGAGGACGAGCTTGATGCCGAGCCGCTTGGCGGCTTCCTTGGCCAGATCGATGTCGTAGCCGACGATCTCGTTGTTCTCGTCCCGGAAACCCATGGGCGGGAAGGCGTCGTCCAGGCCGAGGACGAACTGGCCCTTGTCCTGGATGGCCTTGAGCGAGTTGTCTCCGGCGGTTTCGACTTGGCCGGCCGCGAAGACGGCGGAAGCGGCGATCAGTCCGATCAATACGAGGCTGAGAATCCTTTTCATCTTTTTCTCCTTTTCCTACGTTCCTTTAGAACGCGCGCCAATGATATCCGTTCCGGGCCCGCTCCGCAACAGTCGGCGCGAAAAACACGGTCCCGGAGAGCCGTATGGGTAGGCAGGCGCGCGGCCCGATCCGGTGGTATTCTCTTCCGCATGTCGCCCAACAGCATCCTCGCCGCGGCCCTCCGGGACGCGGGCATCATGGGAACGGGGGGCGGCCTCTTCACGGCTCTGCGCCTCCTCGTCGCTCCCGCAAGGCGCGGCGCCGGCGAGCGCCTGCTGAGCCTCCTCCTCATCATCTGCGCGGCCAATATCGTCCACGGGCTCATCGATTTCAGGCTGGGGATGCAGGGCTCGCTCCTCATCGAACCCCTCCAATTCCTCCTTCCGTTGGGCTTGGTTTGGTACCTGCGGTCCATCCAGGGAAAACGGCTCTTCGCGCCCCAGGATTCCATCCAGCTCGCGCTCCCTGCTGCGTTCATCGTCGCGAGCCGGCTGCCCGGCATGCTGGACACGCGGCTCCCTTCCCGGGTGCCGGTCTTTTCCCTCGTGATGTGGCTCACGATGGCTTCTTCCGCGGCAGCGCTCCTCATACCCGTGGCGCACGAAATCGCCCGGTACCGTAAAAGCCTCAAGCTGGAATATTCGAATCTGCGCGGGATCGATCCCGGCTGGCTCAAGACCATCCTGATCCTGATGGGCGTCCTTTTCGCGGTTTACGCCTTTTCAGCCGGCATGATGATCCACGCCCCGGAGACGTTCCCCAAGCGGCAACTCCTGACCGCCCTCATGGCGGCCTTCACGGCCGTCTTTTCCTGGAACAGCCTAGGACGGAAGGCGCCTCCTTTGCGCGGGACTCAGAGACCGGCGGGCGAAGCGGAGCCGGGAGATCCGGACCTCGCTTCGGGCGGGGCTCTGATACGCGAGAAGGTGGAGGCCCTGAAGCTCTTCAAGGATCCCGAGCTGAGCCTGGACGACTTGGCGCGGGCCGCGGGTCTCACCCGGCACCAAACCTCCGCCTTCCTGAGCCGCGGTCTCGGTACGACCTTCTTCGACCTGATCAACGGGTATCGGGTGGAAGAGTTCAAGCGGCTCTGCGCCGATCAGCGCTGGGGAAGCGAGAAGATCATGACCCTCGCGCTGGAAGCCGGCTTCAATTCCAAGCCCGCCTTCAACCTGGTATTCAAGCGGACGACCGGGCAGACGCCGTCCCTGTATCGCAGTCAAACGCAAATCGGGTCTCATCCGGCCGGTTGAGACGACTTTCTTCCGTCCGCGGAACATATTCGCGTTCGGAGGAACACATGAGTTTGATCGAATGCACCAGTGTCACGAAGATTTATGAAGGTTCCGCGGAGAAGGCCCTGGACGGTGTGGCCTTTTCCGTGGAGGGCGGGCAGTTCGTCACCATCACGGGCAAATCGGGGAGCGGCAAGACCACCCTGATGAACATACTCACGGGGATCGATCGTCCGACCGCGGGCGAGGTTCTCGTGGCGGGAGCGGATCTCAACCGGCTGGACGAGAGGGGGCTTTCCCTCTGGAGAGGCCGCACGGTGGGCGTGGTCTTCCAGTTCTTTCAATTGCTCCCGACTCTCACGGTCGCGGAGAACGTCATCCTGCCCATGGAATTCTGTCGCCTCTACCTTCCGCAGGAACGGGCGAACCGGGCCCTCGCGCTCCTGGACCGTTTCGGCATAGCCGACCAGGCGGACAAGCTGCCCCATTCCCTTTCGGGCGGCCAGCAGCAGCGCGCCGCGATCGCCCGAGCCCTGGCCAATGACCCGCCCCTGATCGCGGCAGACGAGCCGACGGGTAACCTGGATTCCCAGACCTCGGAGACGGTGCTGGGACTCTTCTCCGAGTTGGTCGCGGCGGGCAAGACCGTCGTCATGATCACCCATGAAACCGATTACGGCCGCTACGCGACGCGGAGCATCACGCTCAAGGACGGGCGGCTCGTCGGAGAAGAGGGAGGCCGCCCGTGACCAGCGCGTTTTCTCGTAAGATACGCGCGGACCTCGCGTCCCTGTCCGGCAGGCTCGCGCTTCTTTCCTTCGCGGTCGGCATCGGCGTCCTCGTGCTCGCCGCCATTTCGGGCACCGCCTCCACGCTCTTGCGGGAGATGGAGAGGAGCTACGAGGATACCTTCCCCGCAACCGCGACGCTGGAGGCGGAACGCCCCGTGGACGCCGCGTGGGCGGAAGGGCTCCGGGGAAAACGGGGCATCCTGGACGCGCGCGCCGGGGGCAGCTATCAGGTCCGCTTCCTGGACGGGAACGATCAATGGCAACCCATGGTGCTCTTCGTGGTGCCCGACCTCGCGGCGAACCGCATCGCGGTGGTGAAACCGGAAGAGGGGGCTGTCTGGCCTCCCCGGACGGGCAACCTCGCGCTCGAGAGGACGGCGTTTTCTACCTTCAATCTGAAAGTGGGCGGCCAGGTCTCCCTCCGCCTCAGCGACGGGAGCGATCGGACGGGGACGCTAGAATCGGTCGTCCACGATCCGGGGGTGGCTCCTGCCTACCAAGAGCGGACGGCCTACGCCTATATCGAGGCGGCGACCGCGGTCGGGTGGGGCCTGGAGCCCTTCAACCAACTCAAGGTGAGGTTCGAAGAGGACCTGTCCTGGGTCGAGGCGCGGGAGGCCGCTGCGGGCCTGGCCAAAGACCTCGCGGCGCAGGGGCTTGAGATCCACGATATCCAGGTTCCGCCGGTCCACCGCCACCCGCACCAGGGCATCCTGGTGGCCCTCCTCGTGATCCTGGCCGCGTTCGGCGTCCTGACGGTCATCCTCTGTTCGCTCCTGGTCGCCAACACGGTGGCCGCCTTGATGGCCAAGGAAAAACGCTGGATAGGCGTCATGCGGACCCTGGGCGCCTCCTCTCTGCGTATCCTGGTCCTGACCCTGGCCCCGGTCGTCGCCCTGGCCCTCGCTGCCGTGTTCTGGTCCGTCCCCGTCGGCCTCCTCGTGTCCAAGGCCCTGAGCGCGACCATCGCCGACCTCCTCAATTTCAGCCTGCTTAATCCCGCGGTGGAGTGGTGGGCCGTCCTCGTGCCGATAGCGATCGGACTCCTCGTGCCGATCGCGATCTCCTACGTTCCCGCCCGGGCCGCCCAGCGCGTCACGATACTCGCGGCGCTGCAGGATGTCGGTACGGAAAACCAGCGTTTTTCCGGACGGCGGAGTCCTTGGGCTCGAGCGCTCCTCAGAGTGAGCCCCGTTCTGGCGCTCGCCTGGCGCAACGCCCTGCGCAAGAAGCGCCGGCTGGCCCTGAGCCTCATGCTCCTCGGAATCGGCGGCGGCCTCTTCATCACCGCCTTCAACCTCGGCGCTTCGTGGCGTTCGGTCCTCGCCGAAAGCTTCGCCTCGCGCAGGATGGATTTCCAGGTCCGCCTCATCGGAAACGTACCGGCCGAAACCCTCGCGGAGCTGCGGAAGCGGGTGGGCGAAATCGAGGCGATCGAGCTGTGGGATTCCGTAAGCGCGGCCACGGTCGGAAACGGCGAGATTCCGGTGGAGGCTACCTATCCCGACGAGGCCCACGGGAGTTTCCGCGCCTTCGCCGTGGAGGACGGGACGCGGATGGTAGATTTTCCCCTCATCGACGGACGGTGGCCGGCCCTTGCGGGGGAAGTAGTCCTGAACCAGAGCGCCGCCCTCCGGTTCCCGGCCGCGCGCGTCGACGATCAGGTTTCCGTGCTGCTGGCCGGCGCGGTCCGCCGGTTTACGCTCGTCGGCGTCGTCCGTGAGCTCGGCCAGG
>JAEWSV010000493.1 GCA_023398155.1 Spirochaetota bacterium | reverse complement strand
CGGGGTCCGTAGCCGCTGCGGGCGTTGGACGCGACGAAGGCCGCCATGTTAAGGGGATCGTTCGCCGACGAGTAGGGAGGCGCGTACGCGAAATCGAGTTCGGCGAGGTCCTCCACGGTGAGGCGGGCCTGCAAGGCGACCGCCCCCGCGTCGATGCGCTTCTCGGCGCCCTCCGCCGCGTACGCCTGGGCCCCGAGGAGGCGCCCGTCCGCCCGATCGTAGACGAGCGTCAGGAGCACGTCCGTAGCCCCGGGGTAGTAGCTCGCGTGGCTCCCCTTGAGGACGGTGGCCTCGGCCGCATCGAATCCCGCCTTCCGCGCCGCCGCCAGGGACAGCCCGGTCATCGCGGCCGTCTCGTCGAAGATTTTAACCACCGAGGTCCCGGCGGCGCCGCGGTAGCGCATCGGAGCTGGGCCGCCTCCGCCCGACGGACCGGCGGCGGCCGCGCCGCCGGCAATAGCGGAAGGAGAAGCCGCGGCCAGGGCCGAGAGGGCGTTCGTCGCGGCGATGCGGCCTTGGCGGTTCGCGGGCCCCGCGAGCGGGATGCGGACCTTGGCTCCGCTCGCCTTGGAGACGACCTCCGCCATATCCCCGGCGGCCCAGATGAAGGGATCCTCGGTCCGCAGGTATTCGTCCACCGCCAGGGCTCCGGACGCGCCGAGCGCCAATCCCGCCCGCTTCGCGAGCTCCGTGTTCGGCCGGACGCCCACCGAGAGCAACACGAGGTCGGCGTCGACGGAGCTCCCGTCGTCCAGGACGACGCGATCCCCTTCGATCGCCGTGACGGCGCGCCGTACGAGCACGCGGGCTCCCGCCCGCTCGAACCGTTCCGCGATCCGCGCCCCGTAGAGGGCGTCCATCGGCGGCATGAGGTGATCGGAGAGTTCCACGACGGTTACGGCAAGGCCGCGCTCCACGAAGGCCTCCGCGACCTCCAGGCCGATGAAACCGCCGCCCACCACGACGGCGCTCTTCGGCTTCCGCTCGGCGATGAACTTCTGGATGGCGTCCATATCGGGGATGGTCCAGAGCTTGAACACGTGCGGCGCGTCCGCGCCGCTGAGCGGCGGCACGATGGGCGTGCCTCCCTGGGCCAGGATGAGGGCGTCGTACGCGATGTCGCGCTCGAGCCCGTCGGAAGCCTGGCGCACGCGGAGCGTCTTGGCCGCCCGGTCGATGGCGACCGCCTCGGTCTTGAGGAGGACGTTCACCCGGTAGCGGCTGAAGAAGCCTTCGGGCGTCTGCAGGAGCAATTTGCTCCGCTTCTCGATCGCGCCCGAGATATGGTACGGAAGGCCGCAATTCGCGAACGACACGTAGGGGCCCCGTTCCACGATGGTTATGTCCGCCGTCTCGTCCAGTCGCCTGGCCCGCGCGGCCGCCGTGGCCCCCGCGGCTACTCCCCCTACGATCACGATGCTCTGTTTGCCTTCCGCCATGGGATCCTCCGAATAAGTATATTTTTATTATATGCAATATTTGTTATATAGTCAATCCAAAAGAACGACGTGCACGCTTTTTTACAAGCCCGCGACGCGCGGGGCGTTGACCTCCGCCCGCTCCGGAAGGCATCATGCGTCCATGCATGAGATCGAGATATTCGGATTCGCCGACCGTGAGATATGTTCGGGGTGCGAGGGAGAATGCGGCGCCGGGAGCTGCGAACCGGGAGCCAAGGTGGCGACCCGCGCGCTCGTGAAGGAGTTCGAAGGCCTGCTCGCCGCGTCGGGCCTGGACGCGAAGGCCTCCTTCTACGAGGCGACCGACGAGAACCTGGAGCGGAACGCGGACGTGAAAAAGGTGCTCTCCATGGCCGATCTGAGTCCCGCCATAACCTTGGACGGGAAGCTCCTATTCTTCGGCGGCTTCTCGCCCGAGGGGCTCGTCTCGGAGATCGCGAAACGGATCTGACGAGGGAGAGGATCTAGCGCGGAGACTCGTCCTCTGGCGCGGAGAGTATATCGAAGAGGTCGATCCCCAGGCCCGAGGGCAGTCCGCGGGAGAAATACTCGGCGGCGGCCTTGTCGGCGGCGGTCTGGTCCGCGGGCGTCTTGTCCGCGGCGGTTTGGTCCGCGGGGGCGTCGGCCGCGATTTCCTGGACGATCTCCGCGTTCCGCGCGAGCCGGAACCCGACCGAATTCACCTTGAACGTCGGCGCGTTCCAATAGCGGTAAGTCACGCGCAACAGGTGCGCGGGCGTGAACCACGCGCCGCCCCGCAGGACCCGCTGCCCGGTACCCCGCGCCGCGCCGTCGAAATCGACGACTTCCGCGCGCGGGTATTCTCCGTACCAGTCCCAGCACCATTCCCAAACGTTTCCGCTCATGTCGTAGAGTCCCAGTTCGTTCGGCGCTTTCCGCGCCACCGGCTGGGTCGTCTTGCCGCTGTTCTGGTCGAACCAAGCCACTTCGTCGGCCTTCGTTCCGCCCGCGAAGGGCGAGCGCTTGAGCGGCTCGTCCGCGATCGCCGCGATTCGGCCGCCGCGAGAGGCGAACTCCCATTCGGCCTCCGTGGGTAGGCGGTACCCGTTGGCAGACCGGTTCCACGTGACGGCGGCTCCCTCGATCGCGTAGGCGCTTTCGAGCCCTTCGCGTTCGCTCAGCGCGTTACAGAAACGCACGGCGTCCATCCAGCTCACGAACTCGACGGGCCGGTCCTCGCCGCGGAATTTCGAAGGATTCGAACCCATAACGGCTATCCAGAGCTTCTGCGGGGTTTCCGTCTCGGCTATTAGGAAGGAAGAAAGGGTCGAGCTATGATAGCGCTCGTTGGCCGCGTACTGGGCCTCGGCGCTCCCTTGGAGGAAGGTGCCGCCCTCCACGAGGACCATGCGCGGCGTACCGGTGACCGGGGCGGCGGCCGCCGGCATCGCCGCCAAAGCCGCCGCCAAGGAGATCGCCAACTTCTTCGATATAAGCATGATCCGCCTTAGAGGTCGCCGCGGCGCGCGACCACGCGGGAGATGAGGCCGTACTTGACCGCTTCCTCCGCGTTCTTCCAGAAATCGCGGGCGGTATCCTTTTCCACCTGACCGAACGCGACGCCGGTCTCGTCGGAGATGAGCCGGTTGATCTTGCCGCGGAGTTTCTCCAACTCCCGCGCGTGGATCTCGATGTCG
>JAEWSV010000478.1 GCA_023398155.1 Spirochaetota bacterium | reverse complement strand
TTGCTGTTCGCTTCCACCCGGAAATCCTCGCCGCTCGCGAAAGTCCGCCAATCGGCCGAACCGGGCAGCTGCACGGTGAGCTTCCCCGCGACCACCGTCATGAGCTCGGCCCCCGCGGTGCCGAATTCGTATTCGCCCGCTTCCATGACGCCCACGGTGGCCTTTCCGCCGTCCGTATCGAAGCCGATGGACTTTACCTTGCCATCGAAGTATTCGTTGTTCTTGAGCATAGTGAAGCATAGATACCACGGAGGGGCGGGGCGGGGCTACGCTCCCGACCGAGAATCGGGGCGATCAGGCCTCAGAGATACCGTTTCATTTCGCCCTGTACCACGCCGGCGTACAGTTCGATGTAGCTCTTGGCGGTGCTGGCCGCGACCTTGCCCATGAGTATCTCCTCCACCTGGAAGAAGCCGACTTCGCTCGACATGGACACGTCGATGCGGATCGGTTTCTCGGTCCCCGCGGAGAGCTTCACGCCCTCGATGGAGTTGGCGGAATACTTATGGATGTCGCCCGCGCGGGGTTCGTTCCCGAGGGAGATCGGAATGCGGGCGCGGCCCTTTTCCATGTCGCAGCCGTCGGCCAGGAGGATTACGCCGGCCTCCAGCGAGTGGATCTTCCGGCCGCCCATATGGCCGACGATGCCTTCCGTGGCGAGCGACCTGATCACGACGCGGCGCGGCAGGTCCTCGCCGTATACTTCACGAAGAAGGCGATCCAGGATAGGATACGCGAGATACGCGCTGTGGAGTTCGTGGTCCTGCCGACCGATGGTCATGCCGAGGTCGTGGAGGAAGGAAGCGAGGAGCACCGCGACGAGGCCGTCCTCGAAGTCGCCGACCTCCTCGGTTTCCAAGCTCGTCTTGATGCCCGCCCGTTTGAGCAGGCCCATCATCACCGTCGCGTTGAGCGCTACCTTCCGCATATGCACGGGCCCGTGGTCGTTGTACCCGAGCCGTTTGATGGAGACGTTGTTCGCGTATTCCTGCATGGCGTGTATTTCCGGATCCGCGAGCAGGAGTTCGGTGATCTTCACCGCGCGGCCTGCGGGATCGAGGGCTTCCACCGCGGTCAACAATTTTCTATCGAGAGACAATTCTTTTGGAGATTTCATGCATCGAAGATACGAAGAAGATAACTCAAAATCCAGTCGTCGGCCGATGAGGGTCGCCTCGCCGGAGAGGCGGGTACGGGTCTTCCTCCTACCCGTTTTTGCGGCGTTCCTCGCCGTTCCTCCGGCCTTCGCCCTTCCGCCTTCCGCTCCGCGGGCCGTGAGCGTCGATATGCGGACCGTCACTTCGGACGGCCTGAAGTGGATCAGGAGCACGACGGACGTGGTCGCGGTCTTCCCGGTTCCCCTGGAGGCCTACAAGACGGTGCTCCTGGATATGGCCTCTTACGTCGATTACGTACCGCACCTCGCATCGGTGGATCTTTTCACGACCGCGACCGGTGTCGGCGCGATGCGCCAACGCTTCGAGGTGAGGATACTCGGCTTCACCTTCACCTCCATTTTC
Source organism: Spirochaetota bacterium (assembly GCA_023398155.1). Taxonomy (GTDB): domain Bacteria; phylum Spirochaetota; class Spirochaetia; order Treponematales; family Breznakiellaceae; genus JAEXTK01. The sequence continues at coordinate 2,739 of JAEWSV010000478.1, read as the reverse complement.
GCAACTACGATCGAGCCGGACGACTCCGGTCTACCGCGCACGTGGCGCCTCGCGTGGAATTTCGTCGATTCCGACGGTTCCGTCAGCGCTACGACCGGTTATTGGTACCTGGAGGACGTCTCGGAGGGCGGCGAGAGCCGGGTCCTCGTGCGCCATCACAATGATGGCCTCGTGAAAAAAAAATACCCCTTCCAAATGACCATCATGCGTATGGTCGGCGACCGCGAGCTCTCCGCCTCCGTCCTCAACGGCTACCACGAAGCGTTGCGCCGTTGGCCGGAGTACAAGGCCGCGGCCGCGCGGAACGCGCAGGTGGAGGATATCCCCGCATACGGGAAAGCCGATGCGGCCATAGACTGAAGGATTCATCTATCCGCGGAAAACGGGAACGGTTTCCTTTCACCCGGCGTATGCGCCGCGCAAACAGGAGGAGGTAAGGATGGAGGAGTACATGATCCATTCCCGCTTGGCTGTATTCCGTTCGTCTGAATATATACAGGGATGATGCACCGGCGTCCGAAGTAAGGCCGTGTAAAGGATGATCAGGGTGGACATCGAAATCCTATCGCTTGAAGAGGTGGATCGCCGGTATCCCCGGTTCCTCGCCAAAGAGCTTCTCGCTGACCTGTACGAAGCAGGTATGTTCAAAGCCCTGGTCTTGGGAATGCGCGAAGGGGAGGCCCCCGCCGGGGTCATCTACGGCGTCATTCCTATCGCCAAACCGGAATTCGCCTCCTTGGACGGGATCGCCATCTTGGAAAGCCGTTTCCGGAATATGCGGATCATCACCGCCCTGGTCCTCTCCTTCCTGGAACATGCCGCCGCTATGGGGGCCAAGGTCGCCGCTTGGCGCTATCGCCTACCGGTAGGGGAACGGAATCCTGCCGCGGTCATCTGCGCAGCGGTTGAACGGTACCGTCCCGTAGAATTAAAGAACCGGTACCTCGTGTACCGGGGAGAATCCGCGTATGCGGCCGCGGGCCTCGCGCGCAATCGCTGGTACGACCTGTCGCGCTTCAAGGAGAATGGCTTCGCCGCCGTTCCGTGGTTCGACTATCCTAAAAAATGGAAGGACTTGATCCACGAAAAGGAAAACGTGAAACGCCGGCGCTATCTCGGGCGGGTCTTCGACCTCCCGTTCGAGGAGCGGACCAGCTTCGCCTTGGTCCATGAGCGTACCGGGGAGCCCGCGGGCTGGATGCTCTGCACGGAGGTCTCCGCGTCGGAGGTGGAGATCAACCGGTATTACGTATACGACGAGTACCGGAACCTCTTGATAGGTCCTTCCTTCGGCTCCTACGTCGTGGAGCGGGTCAAGGATTTCTATCCCTTCTTCTCTTTTAAAGTCGCGGAAGGCAACCGGTCGATGGAGCGGATAGCGGAGAAGTATTTCGCTCCGGTGATGGGAGAACGGTACGATGAGGCCGAATTCCATTTTCCGCTCCGATCCGGGGGCGAAGCGTCCACCCCGTGAAGAATCGTTTCCCTGACGAAGCGCGGTTTCCCGGCGGGCCGAGCGTTGTCGGTCTCCATTCTTTTTATCGATTACCCACCGCTTCATAACGGATTCCTTACATGTTTCATCCGGAATATGCCTACCTATGTCGAGGAATCTATCCATAGTCTTCCGCGCCGCGGTTTCCATCGTTTTCTTGGCCGGCCACGCGATCCGGCCGGAAGCTCAGGACGTTTCCGCCGAACGCGGATCGATTTCGATATCGATCGAGATCGAAGGCGATGAGCGTGAGGGCCGGTGGATTCGCAGCGACACGGTGATCATCCGGAGCTATCCCATCGGGTTGGATAGCCTACGCTCGGTACTCGAGGATCTCGAGTCGTATCCCCGTTTCTTTCCCCGCCTCGCGCGGACTACGGTCATGGCCCGCGGCGAGGCGTTCGCCGTCATCAGGCAACGGTACGAGATCGCGATCCTCGGATACCGATATCCGGCGGAGTACGACCTCATGTTGGAAGCGACCTCATCGAGTTCTCCCGAGCGTTGGACTCTATCCTGGCGGCTCGCCGGTTCGGACGGTAGCGTCGGGAAGTCGGTCGGATCCTGGACGCTTGAGGCCGATCCCTCGGAACCTGGGCGAACGCTGGTAGCTCATCGGAACCGAGGCTCGGTCCGCAAGCGCTTTCCCCTCCAACTCGGCATCATGCGCGCCGTAGCCGAGCGCGAACTCAGCCGCTCGATCGACGCCGTATTCTACGAAGCCCGGCGTCGTGAGGCCGTGCTGGCCAAAGCCGAGACCGAGTGAAGTCGGCGGAGCCCTACGCACGCGCCGCCAGCCGATCCTTACCCAGGTCTTGAATCGATGGTCCCCCGTCGCGATAACAGGCGATACGGCCGGTTTACTTTATCCTAACTTGACGGCGTACTTTTTCAGAGCTATGCTTTTTTTTTATAGATTGTTTTTTACCATTCGTAGCTGCATCCAAAGCCTGCCGCACCCGCCGCTCCGCTGCGATGGAACCTGACCCGCTTCCCGCAACGCTGACTTGCTCCATCCGGTTATTCCTCGGCCCTTTTCCTATTCCTTGTTGCGATAAAGACGTCTCCGATGGGTCGCTGTCCGCGATTCGGGTTGTCGGGTACGGAGCTTAAAATGGGAAGTCGAGGGTGAACATAGAAAAATTGCCTCGGGAAGAGGTACAGCGCCGGTTCTCTCGATTCCTCGCGAAACAGCATCTCGCCGCGCTCTACGACATACAGAGGTATAAAACCTTGGTCTTGGG
>JAEWSV010000149.1 GCA_023398155.1 Spirochaetota bacterium | reverse complement strand
ATGGAAGAGTTCTTCCTGGGTTTCCTGTTTTTTTTGTAGGAAGTGGATGTCGTCGATGAGGAGAACATCCACGTACCGATACTTGTTTTTGAACGCGGGAGTTTTCTGTTCCCTTATCGCTTGGATGAATTCATTCGTGAAATTTTCTGCGGTTATGTAGATAACCTTGGTGTTGGACTCCGAATAGATATGGTTGCCTATGCACTGCATGAGGTGGGTCTTTCCGAGGCCAACTCCTCCGTATATAAGGAAAGGATTATATGCCGTGCCGGGATTTTTAGCGATCGCTATTGCCGCGTTGGCCGCGAAGCTGTTGTTGTCCCCGATGACGTAATTCTCGAAGGTATAGTCTTTCCTTAGTTGGCCGTGCGGTGATTTTTCTTCCTTTCGCTCCGAGCTGCGCGACGGAGCTGCCTTCCTACCGGAAAGCTCGGGGCGTTTCTCAGATGACGATCTGGAGTCTCCCGCAGTTGTCGCTCCGGCGTCTGGACGCCGCGGTTTGATCTCGATCTCCAGCTTGAGTTCTTTCCCGATGAGATCATGTAGTTTGTTTTCTATATATGATTGATATCGTTGTTTTACTTGATCACGATAAAAAGAGGATGGTACCGAAATGACGATTTCGTTTTCGGTCGAACGCTGATACTCTAGGTTGAACCACATAGCGAACTCCTGCTCCTCGAGTTCGCCGCGGATTTGCTCCATCGCTTCTTTCCAAAAGATGTCGTAGTTCCACTCAGCCATTCTTTTTCCGTCCTCATGAACTCATCAGCTTGCTAACATATTATCCACAACTAGCATTGTTATTGCAAATGGCTATCGCTGCCGTAGAATCATGTAAAATTTGCCTATACGATAAATGCGAATAGTATACACAAACTAATTCATTATTAGATAATAAAATAATACTTGCATGCAACCAACCTGTCGATGTTTTGGCAATTGGCCCATGCCCTTATTCGTTCAACGGTAAAAACATAGAAAATTATACACAAGTTATGCACAAAGTTTGGTATGGTTGGATTTATTTGGATCTCCGGAGTAGAAATCAGGCCTTCTTTACTTTTTATGGCAAGATCGATATACTGCCCTTCACGGTTTCTTCTTTAATACCGGTAAAGTTCGCGCTCTAGGAAACAGGATGGAATCAAGCTATTCGGCTCAAAGCATCCAAGTCCTCAAGGGCTTGGAAGCGGTACGTAAACGTCCCGGCATGTATATCGGATCTACCGGTATCGATGGACTTCATCATCTCGTTTATGAAGTCGTCGACAACTCAGTGGATGAAGCACTCCAGGGATACTGTACCGATATCTTGGTAGTCTTGGAAAAGAACGACATCGTCCGCGTCGAGGACAATGGGCGAGGTATCCCGGTAGGACTCCACCCGACCGAACAGGTCAGCGCCCTGGAACTCGTCATGACGAAGCTTCATGCAGGCGGCAAGTTCGACAAGAATTCTTATAAAGTCTCCGGCGGCCTACACGGCGTCGGCGTTTCGGTCGTCAACGCCCTTTCATCTTGGTGCGAAGTCTTCGTACACCTAGAAGGTAAGGCGCACTACCAGCGCTACCAGATCGGCGTTCCCGATGAACCGGTCAAGTGCGTCGGGGATTCCGACCGGCGCGGAACAGTGGTCCGCTTCAGAGCCGACGAGTCCGTTTTTGAGACGACCACGTACAATTTCGATGTACTCACGAATCGGCTCAGGGAATTGGCGTTCCTAAACAAGGGCATCCGGATCACGATTCGCGACGAGCGTCTCACGACTCCCAAGGCGCATGAATTCCTGTTCGAGGGCGGCGTCAAGAGTTTCGTGGAGTACCTCAATGAGAACAAGACGGTGCTCCACAAGGTACCGATTTACTTCGAAGCCGTCCGCGATGACGTCGAGGTGGAATGCTCGATCCAATATAACGACGGCTTCAGCGAGAACATGTTTTCCTTCGTGAACGATATCAACACGCGGGAAGGCGGTACGCACCTTATCGGCTTCAAGTCGGCGTTAACGCGAACCCTGAACGAGTATCTCAAGAAGTCCAAGCTCGCGAAAAAGCTCGACGAGACCTTGTCCGGCGACGACGTCCGCGAAGGCTTGACGGCCGTACTTTCCATCAAGATCCCGAATCCCCAGTTCGAGGGACAGACGAAAGGCAAGCTCGGCAACTCCGAAGTAAAGGGCGCGGTGGAGTCCCTGGTCAACGAGCAACTCGAGCTATACCTGGATCAGAATCCGGATGTCATCAATAACATCCTGGACAAGACGGTCCTTGCCGCTAAGGCGCGCATCGCGGCTCGCCAGGCGCGGGATGCCACGCGACGAAAAAATTTCTTGGAGAGCGCGGGGTTGCCAGGCAAACTCGCCGATTGCGCCGAGAAGGATCCGAGCAAGTGCGAGATCTACATCGTTGAGGGAGATTCCGCCGGCGGGTCGGCCAAGATGGGACGTGATAGAAGTTTCCAGGCTATCCTTTCCCTCTGGGGTAAGATGCTGAACGTAGAGAAGACGCGGATAGAGAAAGTCCTCTCGAACGAGAAGCTTCAGCCGATCATCGCGAGTATCGGAGCGAGCGCGGGCGTCAATTTCGATATCACCAAGATCCGCTATCACCGTATCATCATCATGGCCGATGCCGACGTGGACGGATCGCATATACGTACCCTGCTCTTGACCTTCTTCTATCGATACATGACCGATCTCATCACGCGCGGACATGTCTATTTGGCGATGCCCCCGCTCTACAAGATCACCTATGAGAAGAAGACCTTCTACGCCTACGACGATGAAGAGAAGGACCGGATCATGGCGGAATCGGGCAGGGATCCGGAGAAGGTAGGTATCCAGCGCTATAAGGGCTTGGGCGAGATGAACCCGGACCAGCTCTGGGAAACGACCATGGACCCCGCACGGAGGAACATCGTCCAGATCCACCTTGATGATGCGGTAGAGGCTGAACGAGTCTTTACCACCCTTATGGGCGAACAAGTCGAGCCGAGGCGTCTTTTCATTGAAGAGAACGCCCTTGCGGTCTCGAACCTCGACGTTTAATAAAAGGAACACGGAAGACCCATGGCTGATATGATCGGTAATGTCATCCCGATGGCGGTTGAGGACGAGGTAAAGACCGCGTACCTCAACTACGCGATGTCCGTCATCGTAAGCCGCGCCTTACCGGATGTTCGGGATGGGCTCAAGCCGGTGCACCGGCGCCTCTTGTACGCGATGGACGAACTCGGCCTCCGGCCGAACGCCGCCACTAAAAAGAGCGCACGTATAACGGGCGACGCGATGGGAAAGTACCATCCGCACGGCGACGCGTCCTTGTACGACGCCCTCGTGCGTATGGCGCAGGATTTTTCCCTCCGCTATCCGCTGGTGCAAGGGCAGGGCAACTTCGGATCGGTAGACGGCGACCCGGCCGCGGCGTCGCGCTATACCGAAGCTAAGCTTTCAAGAATCGGCGACGAGATGCTCCTGGACCTCAAGAAGGAGACCGTCGATTTCGTCCCGAACTACGACGAATCGCTCCGTGAACCTTCGGTCCTTCCGGCGGCGATCCCGAATCTTCTGGTGAACGGTTCGAGCGGTATCGCGGTCGGGATGGCTACCAATATGCCGCCGCACAACCTGGGAGAAGCGGCGGACGCTATCTGCGCGTACATCGACGATCCCGATATCACCGTCGAAGGCCTCATGCGTTTCATGAAAGGCCCCGATTTCCCTACGGGCGGCATCATCTTCGGCCGACGAGGCATCAAGGAAGCCTTTACCACCGGGCGCGGCAAGATCGTCGTTCGCGGAAAGTTCACGCTCGAGACGTCCAAAACGGGGAAAGAGGCCATCATATTCAACGAGATCCCCTATGCGGTGAATAAGGCGACCCTCATCACCCGTATCGCGGAACTTGTTCGAGACAAGGTAATCGACGGCATTTCCGACCTGCGCGACGAATCGGACCGCGACGGGATGCGCATCGTCATAGAACTCAAAAAAGGCGCGATCACGAAGATCGTGCTTAACCAGCTTTTCTCCCATACTGCGCTCCAATCCTCGTTCGGCGTGAACAACCTCGCCCTCGTCGCCGGACGGCCTAAGTGCCTGAATCTGAAAGAGATCATCCAGCACTTCGTGAACCATCGCGTGGATGTGGTCACCCGGCGCACCCGGTTCGACCTCCGGAAAGCCGAAGAACGGGCTCACATTTTGGAAGGCTTGGTCATAGCCCTCGCCAACATCGATGAGGTCGTGGCCATCATAAAGGCGTCCCGCGATATCGACGTTGCCAAGGCGAAGCTCATGGACCGCTTCATCTTGAGCGACGTACAGGCGCAGGCGATCATCGATATGCGGCTCGGACGGCTCACCAGCCTGGAAGTAGAGAAGCTGCAGCAGGAGCTCGCGGAGCTCCGGGCCCTCATCGCCTATCTCAAGTCGTTGCTGGAGGACGAAAACAAGCTCCGCGGCGTCATCAAGGACGAGACGATAGACCTCGCGCAGCGCTACGGAGACGCCCGACGAACCGAGATCGTCGCCGACGAGGTGGAATCGATCAACATCGAAGACCTCATAAAGAAAGAGGAGATGATCATACTCATCTCCAACATCGGCTTTATTAAGCGCGTACCGGTCTCCGCCTACCGAAGCCAAGGCCGCGGCGGGAAAGGCATGAATAGCGCCAAGCTCGTTGAGGATGACTTCGTCACCCAGATTTTCGTCGCTTCGACGCATGACATCATCATGTTCATAACGAGCGCGGGCAAGGCGTATTGGATGAAGGTACACGAAATCCCGGAGGCTTCCCGTACCGCGCGCGGGGCGCATATCAAGGCCCTGTTGACCGTATCCGCGAACGAAGAGATCACCGCGGTCGTAGCCCTCAAGGAATTCTCCGACAATACGAACCTCTTCATGGGAACGGCTCGCGGCGTCGTGAAGAAAGTCAAGACGAGCGACTTCATGCACGCCAAGACGCGCGGTATCATCGCCATCAATTTGGATGAAGGCGATCGTCTGGTGAGTACCTTGCTGACGACGGGATCGGATGAGGTGGTGCTCATTTCGCGGAAGGGACAAGCCTTACGGGCCGCGGAGGAGCAGGTTCGCGCCATGGGCCGCGCATCTCATGGAGTCCGCGGTATCCGCTTGGATTCCGATGATGAACTCGCCGGGGTGTTGCGGGTGGACAATGATGAGCGAATGTTGGTGCTTTCTGAGTACGGGTACGGGAAGCGCGTAGATTTCTCCGAATTCTCCGCACATGGACGCGGAACCGGCGGTCAAAAGATTTATACGGTATCGGAAAAGACCGGAGAGATCGTCGGCTGCGTAAACGTCCGCGACGGCGATGAAATCATGTGCATAACGAGCCAGGGGAAGTCGATCAAACTCGTCTCGGATGAAGTCAACATCTTCGGACGGGCGGCGCAAGGCGTCCGCGTGGTCTATATCGATCGGCCGGACTTTGTCATCGGCGTCGATCGCGTCGCGCGGGAAGAAGAACCGGAGGTTATCGAATCAACGGAAGCCCAGAGCGAGCCGCAGACGAGCGGTGATCATGACGAGCTTGAGGATCCAGGAATCGACGAGGCTTCGAAGGATTCCACGCCTGATAACGAAGATTCTTCTGCCGACGATATCGAATAGCTTATTCTGATAGAGAGACGGGCCGCCGGAAATATCCGGCGGCCTTTTTTTTGTTTCACGTGAAACAGGACCTCATTGTGGGAAGAGAATGTTTCACGTGAAACGTGCTCCCTCCAAGGTGACGACGTATTTTTACTCTTGATCTGGACGATCGTGACGGTTTCTTTTTGCCAGGCTGCGGACGCGCTTGGCGGATAGACGGCGTTCTTTGGAGGCTCGGGTCGGTTTAGTAGCCACCCGGCGTTTCGGAAGCTGGGCGGCGGCGGCGATTACCGCTTCAGCTCGGGAAAGAGCCCGTTCCCGATTAACGGCTTGGGAGCGCTCTTCGCTTGATACGATGAGGAGCTCATCCCCATCTACGAGGCGTCCGGCGAGTATGGCGGTAGCCCGAGCTAGCTCGGCGGGGGAGAGGCCGTCGAGCTCGGCGAGACGAAGGCGAAGCTCCACCTTCGTATTGACCTTATTGACGTTCTGTCCGCCCGGGCCTCCCGAACGTGAAAAGGCGAATCGGGAGGCGTAGCGGATCGAAACGCGTAAGCGCTGAGGATCCATGTCGGGCTCAGCTTACGGCTTTTTTGAGCGCCTCGATCTTGTCAGTCTTTTCCCAACTGAAGCTGTCCCGGCCGAAATGTCCGTAGGACGCGGTCTTCCGGTAGATCGGCTTACGGAGGTCGAGGGTCGAGATGATCCCGGCGGGCGAGAGATCGAAGACCTTCGGAACAGCCGCTTCGATTATCGCTTCGGGGACGATCGCGGTTCCGAAGGTGTCTACCATGACCGAAACGGGGAAGGGGACGCCGATGGCGTAGGCGAGCTGGACCTCGCACCGCTTAGCCAAGTCTGCCGCGACGATGTTCTTGGCGACATGGCGGGCCATATAGGCCGCCGAGCGATCCACCTTGGTCGGATCCTTACCGGAGAAGGCGCCGCCTCCGTGACGGCCCATACCGCCGTACGTATCGACTATTATTTTCCGTCCGGTGAGGCCGGTATCCCCGTAGGGACCTCCGATCACGAAGCGGCCGGTGGGATTGATATAGAACTTCGTATTTCCATCCAGGAGGCCCGTCGGCGCAAGTATCGGCTTGATTATTTTGTCGATAATGGCGTCCTTGAGCTCGGCGTACGAGATGCCGTCGTCATGTTGGTGGGATAGGACCACGGAGTCGATACGTGTGGGCTTGCGGCCTTCATATTCAACGGTTACCTGGCTCTTGGCGTCAGGACGCAGCCAGGCAAGTTGCTTGGATTTCCGTAGCCGCGTCGCTTCATGAAGGAGCTTATGCGCCAAGATGATCGGCGCCGGCATGAGCTCAGGCGTCTCGTCGCAAGCGAAGCCGAACATCATGCCCTGATCTCCTGCGCCTTGGAGTCCCGCGTATTCGGCGAGTCCGGTACCGGAGACCCCCTGGCTGATGTCCGGGGATTGACTGTGGATCATGTCGAGGACGGCCATCGATTCGAAATCCAAGCCGTAGGCGGGATTCGTGTAACCGATCTCTTGGACGACGTCGCGGACGACCTGTTGGATGTCAACGAAGGTGTTGGTCGTAATTTCTCCGCCGACTAAAACCATGGCCGTGGACGCGAAGGTTTCACATGCGACGCGGCTCTGGGGGTCGTCAGTCAGGCAGGCGTCCAAGATGGCGTCGGACACTTGGTCGCAAAGTTTATCGGGGTGGCCTTCCCCGACCGATTCTGAGGTAAAGAAATAGCGGCGCTGTTCCATACCGACTCCTTAAGCGCGTATTCGATTATCGGAAGTAACGACGAAGCGCTTCTCTGTTGCGCTCGTTCCGGTAACTAGATCCCGAAGAACTATAAACGTAATCCAACAATTCCGCATATTGGTCTACGACCTTATACCGGACGATCTTCATCGTAGAATTGACGAGTCCGTTTTTTTCGCTGAATGGCTCCTCGACGATTTGGAACGTAGAAGGAGTCCAGTTAGGCGGAACCATGTTTCGGTATGACGGATCGGACCGGAAGGAATAGAACGATTCCTTGATCGTCTCCAAGAGGGACTCGGGGGTTTTGATCTTATTATCTTTGATGGCATTTCTGACACTAGTGTCATCTAAAGTAATGAGGGCGCAGGTAAACTTGCGATGATCGTTCCACACCAGAACCTGGTCGACGAGTTTGGCGGAGTTGAGTATCGCGTCTTCTATTCCCTCGGGACTGTACTTCTCTCCGTCGGCTGAGATGAGGAGCGCTTTGGCGCGACCCGCGACGGTGAGATACCCCTCGTCGTCCAGCCACCCGAGATCGCCGGTGCGGAGCCACCCGTTCACGATTGCTTCCTCAGTCGCGGCGGGATTCTTGAAGTATCCCTTCATCACGTTCGGTCCTCGGACCTGGATTTCTCCCTTTTCTCCGGGGGCGGCGATCCGGCCGTCTTCCTTCATGATGCGTATTTCCACGTTCGGCAGCGCCACGCCGGAAGTCCCGAGCTTGAGATGCCATTCGGTATTGGTGGAGATTACCGGCGAGGCCTCCGTCATGCCGTAGCCCTGGTAGAGCGGCATGCCGAGGGCGCGGAAAAAACGCTGCTGACCAATGTCGAAACTTGCGCCGCCTCCGGTAAAGAATCGGGCGCGCTTGCCGAAGACTTCCCTCCGAACCCGGTCGAGCACGAGCTTCTTGAGCGGGTAGTATATGAGGCCATTGCAGAAGGCTTCCATGGTACGCGGCCTCTCGAGTCCGTCCCCGAGGTGCTTTATTCCGGAAGAGATACCGAGATGGAAAAGGGTCCGTACGAGTCCGCCCCTTCGATCGATCTCGGAGATGATTTTCTTCATGAAGTTTCCGGATAGGGCAGGTACGGTCATCAGGAAGACCGGTTCCGCCTCTTTCATATTATCAGGAATGTTTCGCAGGATGGCCATCCCGCCGCCGCGAGAGTCGACGAACCATACTTCGATGCCGCGTTGGACGGAGGCGTGGATACCGACCGTCTGAGCGAAGGAGTGGTCGACGGGAAGGACCACGAAATTGCGGTGAGTACAGACCGGGATGCGGTATATATCGACGGAGTCAAGGCTATTGATCCAGTAGTTCGCGTGGGTCAGCATGATCCCCTTCGGATTACCGGTCGTTCCCGAGGTATACGATATAGTCACTACCTCGTCTTCGGCGCAATCTCGTTCTCGGGCATCCAAGGCCGGAAGCGTACGGGACAAGGCGGCCGCGCCGATCTCCCGGATCCGGTCCATACGGAAGAGATGTTCTGAGGAATAATCGGTGCCGGCGAGATCGTATTCCTCATCAAGCGATACGAGGTCGATGGCGACGCCGGTGCGCGCGCTTACGTCTTTTGCTATGCGGGATATTTTTTCGAAGTGGTTGGTATTCGTGAAAATGACGCGCGCCTCGGAGTGCTCAAGCCGATATGCGATCTCTTCCGGTAAAAGCTTGAAGGAGAGGGGGACCGCGACGCAACCGGCGGAGATGATCCCGTATTCCGCGACGATCCAATTCGGGCTTCCCTCGGCATAAATGGCGAGGCGCTCCCCGGAGGCATAACCGCGATCCATGAGGAAGGACGCTAAGAGGCGCGATTCATCGAAGGTCTCGTTAAATGTCTTGAAGGTCCAGCCAGCGTCCGTTTTCCGAAAGGCGAAAGGCTTCTCTCCGAAGCGCGCTCTGGCGTCGGCGATCATGGAGAAAATGGTGCGGCGCATGGCGTCTCCTTGTCCGCTTTGGGCATGTCGTATTTGTATAATACTATATCGAGTCGGGCCGTTCTTGTACACGGTACGGAGCGACCGCATGGGCGGCTTGGCTTGACAGCGGACTAATCGTCCAATATTGTATCAAATAATCGTTATATGGCCGAAAGCATATTAGGCCGGGAGGATTTTTGACCATGAAGCGTGTAATTATGATCGTAGCGCTCGTAGCGCTCGCGTTCTCGGTGAGTGCCCAGAGCCTGAAAGACGGCAAGTACTTCGCGCAGGAGTCCGCTTTCGCTAAGAGCGGCTGGAAGTATCAGGTGGTGCTTGAGGTGAAGGGCGGCAAGATCGCCTCCGCGACCTGGAACGGCGTGAGCAATGTGGCCGGCGCCGACGACAAGAAGGCCTACGACAAGGCCGGCAAGTACAACATGAAGAAGTTCGGTAAGGCCCAGGCCGAGTGGTCCGATCAGGCCGCCGCCGTCGAGGCGTACCTCGTGAAGACCCAGGACCTGAACTTCAATAAGTATACGACGCCCGAAGGCAACACCGACGCCATCACCGGCGCTTCCATCCACGTGAGGGAATTCTTCGATCTGGCCAAGAAAGCCGCCGCGGCCGGTCCGCTCGCGAAAGGGATGTACGCGAAGGACGGCTGGTACTATGCCGAGCAGCCCGAGTTCGACGCCCAGTCCGGTTGGAAGGATACTATCCTCGTAACCGTCGTGAACGGCAATATCGTCGATGCCGTATGGAACGGGATTTCCAAGGATAAGGCCAAGAAGTCCAAGATCGTGGAATCCACGAGCGGGAAGTACAACATGGTCAAGTTCGGCAAGGCTCAGGCCGAGTGGCACGAACAGTCCGTCAAGGGCGAGGCCGCGCTCGTGAAGGCGCAGGACCCGGCGAAGATCGCCGTGAAGGCGGACGGCAAAACCGACGCGATCACCGGCGTCTCCATCCACGTTTCAGGGTTCCTCCAGCTCGCTTCGGACGCCCTCAAGGCCGCGAAGTAAGCGAACTCGTTCGGAAATAAGCCGAATGAGCCTCCAGGAAGCACGCGCTTCCTGGGGGCTTTTTATTGGGTCGTCCTCTTTACTCTATGCGGAAAATGGTTTCCGCGAGCGTCAAGGCGAAGGCCGCCCGATCCTCGCGGGATAGGGACGGAAGAGGGATCCTCGCTCGGACCATGGCCACGCCGCGCCCTCCGTCGAGGAGTTCGCAGTGGGCTCCATCGTTCATGAGATCGATGGAGAGCGTGAATCGGGCCTCTCCCCGCGCGAAAGCGAACCCCGCGTGCCCCAGCGTGGATCGGATACGGGCGGTTGTATTTTCAGAGGCGGGGTATTCTCCTGCATCCCCGGATACGGTAACGGCGAGACGCACCGGCAATCTGAATCCGTTCTGGCGAAGAGCTCCGCGATTCAAGGCGAAGAGCCGTTCTACCGCGTCTTGCGCTTCCACGGCCTCCCCGCGTCTTTCGGAAAGATGGGCGTATTCGGCCCAGGCATCCGCCAAGAGATCCCGCTCCCAAATAGGATCCAGGCGCGCGATCGCGGTCTTGAGCAGCTGCGGATCGGCGAAAAGCCTGCCTTCCTCCAGGTCGTAGCTCGGAGCGGCCGCGGGGACCCTGCTGTTCTCAAAGATCCGCGCTTCCGCGAGATATCGGCGTGCGCGATCGGGATACGCCTGGAAGGCGTTGTAATAATTCACGAGAGCGTCGAGCCGTTGTCCTTCACCGTCATACGCGGTGGCGACTATCAGGCTGTAGCGCCGAAACGCGGCGTCGTGAGCCGCCGCTGTGAGGAGATGGAACGCGGCGCGGAATAGTCCGGCCATCGAATCCCCAAGCCCCGTCCTCGGGGTGGCGAATTCGATCCTCGCGAGCCCGCGATACGTGGCGGAAAGGATCTCGTGGAGTTCGCGGCGATGCTGATCGATGTTGGTCCCGTAGTTGAGCATCCAGGAAACATCGCGCGCGGAGAGAGTCTCCTCGGCGTACGCTCGCGCTTCCTGGAGACGGCCGGCGAGGCGGTAG
>JAEWSV010000476.1 GCA_023398155.1 Spirochaetota bacterium | reverse complement strand
CGGAAGAGTTGAGCCGATCTCCGGTCGCGATAGCTGTTCCGCCCGGCTCCGCCGAAGTCGCCGGCTCCGCCGAAGTCGCCGGCTCCGCCGAAGTCGCCGTCGCCTTCGCGGACGGCACCATCGAGCTCCGCGGGCGAGGCGCGGCCCCCCGAACGCTCGCGAAGGTTCGGCCGGGATTGACCGCCATCCGCGAGCGAGGCGGTTTCCTCGCCTACGCGCTCGCCGACGGAGAAGTCGGGCTCCTGGGCGGCCGCGGCGAAGTCCTCTGGATGGGAACAGTACCGCAGGCCGAGGGCGGTTTCCTCCACCTCGACGAGCGCGGCGTCTACTTTCTTTCCGAGCGCGGCTCGGCGGGTTTTTCCTATGACGGCAGGCGGCTCTGGAACATCAGGATCGAGGGCGCCTCCGTGCCTCCGGCGTTCGGCGACGACGGCCTTCTCTATTCGGGAGGCGACGATTGGATCCTCTACGCCTACCGCGCGGAGGAGCGCGTCAGGTCGGACGCCGGCGCGCGGTACGGAAAGGAGCCTCCGGGAAGCTACGGCCTCCTCGATTTTCCGCTTCTCCCCTCCGACGACGCCCCCTTCGCCATGGCCGAAGAGGCCGTCGTCCGAAGACTGGACCGGATCGAACGGAGGATAGCGTCCATGGACGTAGGAAATGAGGAAACCGAGTTCACGCGGGACCTGTTGACCATCGCCCGCGCCGCGCCGGCGTCCCGTCCCGGCGCGTACGCCGCCGGTTCCCCGGTCCCGCCTCACCTGCGCGAACGTGCCCTCGTCCTCCTCTCCCGGTTCGCCTCGCGGGAAACGGTCGGCGCCCTCGTCGACCTTTTCCGGGGCGACGCGGAAACCTATGTACGCGCCGCGGCGGCGGAAGCCGTCGGCAGGATCGGCATCGATCCGGAAGGATCGGCGCTCGCCGCCTTCGCCTCCTCCGTCTTCCCTCCGAGAGCGCTCCGCGACGAGCGTCTCCTCGCCGCGATCGCGGCCGCCGTCGGGGATCTCTGCCGTTTCTCGGGTCCCCCGCTCAGCGAAGCCGGCGTCTCCGTCCTCATCTCCCTCGCCGCCGACGAGCGGCCCCCCGCGGTCCGCGAACGTGCCCGCGCCGAATTATCGAGCCTCGTCGTCCGGTGATGCATTTTTCCTTCCCTACGCGTGCGTTGCGCGGAATGATCGGGTATATTCTATACGTTAGGTCAAGGAGGATATCGATGAGAAGGGCCTCTTCCTCGCTCCGAGGCGGTTTCAGCGTATCGATCGCCGCAGTCCTCGCGCTCGTCGCGGTATCCGCCCTCGGCTCGCTCGAGGTGGACCGGACTGAACTGGATAAGAGCCGCAACGCCCGCGTGGTCTTCATCAACTACGATGGTCCCCATGCGCGGGTAGAGAGCGCGGAAGATATACGGGAAATCGGACGTGCCCTCGGACGGGCCATCCGCGATGGAGCCGTGCGCGCCGGCAGTCCCCATCGATATTTCGCCGTCCACTCCGCCTCGGCGGCCGCCGCTGACCGCCTGGACGCGGACGTGCTGGGCCTCGGCGTGGACGCCGGCGTCGACCACATCGTGAATCTCAGGCGCATACTCCAGGGTTACCTGGAAGGCGCCTACGAATACTCCGAACGCGACGCCGCCCTGCTCGCCGAATTCATCACGATCTATAACGCCGTCTACCGCGGCGATTGGAACTATTTCGGTTCCCGGTACAAGGACGCCGCCCGCGCCTCGCTTACGAGCGATAAGGTCGGGCTCTCGGTCAGGTTCGACGAGTGGCCGGGCAGGTCCCTCATCGTCATTCCCCTCGGCGAAGGGAAGCCGGGTTCCCTGAGCGCTGTCGAAACGAGTTCCCTCACCGAAAAGAAGGTCGTGGACGAGCTCAGGAAGGACGAAGGCCGCGGCGTGGAGCCGCGCAAGGAGATGGTGGACCTAAAGGAGCGCGAGGCGGCGGAAGCGAAACAGACCGCCGCCGTCCAGCGGGAGGCCATCGCCGAAGAAGAAGCCAAGATCGCCGCCGAAAAGGCGGCGCTGGCCGCGGAAAAGGAGCGCATCGCCGAGCAGGAGAAGGCCGCGGCCCAGGCGGCCGGGACCGGCGCGACCGATACCGGCGCCGATACCGGCGCCGCGCAACCCGAAACGGCCGCGGCGTCCGCCGAGGAAGCCAAGGCCGCCGTAGCCGCCAAGGAGGCGGAAATCGCCCAGCGCGAGGAAGCGCTCGGGGAAAAGAAAGAGGAGGCCGCGGCCGCCGAAGAACGCGCCGAGAAGAAAGCCGAGGAAGCCAAGGCCGAGCGCAAGGAGATCGCGACCGACCAGCAGGCGGCGATCGCGCAGGAAGCGGCGAAGCCCGCCCCGACGGGCCTTCCCGCGCTCCGCATGACCGACCAAACCTCGCCGCTCGGCAAGGTCGTCCTCGTCGACTCGGCGGGCGTAGTGCTCGCGGCGTCGGCTTTGGATACGGTGAACGCCCGGTCTGTGGTCATCCTGGAGGATCGCATCGTCGCCGTAGCCGGGCAGGCCAAGGGCTCGCTCGCGGTGCGCCTCGTCACCCTGGATCCGAAAACCCTCGCGATGACGAAGCAGGGAACCGACGACATCCACGAGGGCAGCCTCATTTGGACGCGGGGAGCGGACCTGTACGCCGTGGTCTCCGCGGGCGGGAAGCTTCACCTCGCCCGGTTCGACAAGGACCTCGTGAAAGTAGCCCAGTCCTCGGTGGCCGTCCATCCCTTCGCGGCGCCCCTCTTCCGTACCGACAGCCTCACCGTCCAGACGAGCGACGGCTCGCCCGTCCTGCTCGGCGCGGGGGATCTCGTAGCGAAAAAGTAAAGGACCGGACGCGCGGCGCGGCCTCGGGCGTTCCGAGCCGCGCCGAAGGAGCTTATCGTCCGGCCCCGGCTATGGACTCGTAGAGGTCGACGTACGCGCGCGCGGACCGTGCCCAGGAGAAATCCTGGGCCATGCCGCGCAAGCGCA
Source organism: Spirochaetota bacterium (assembly GCA_023398155.1). GTDB lineage: Bacteria > Spirochaetota > Spirochaetia > Treponematales > Breznakiellaceae > JAEXTK01. Next base: position 2,542 of record JAEWSV010000476.1, on the reverse strand, counting down.
TCGCCTCTACCTGTTCCCTCCGGTTGTAATAGGCCCAGACAGCCCATCCGACCGTATCGTAGATCGCGCGGGGGGTGAGCTGGTCGAACATGAAGCCGGTACCCTCCCCGCTCTCCTGGTCGAAGTTGTCCACCGTGTCGGCCAAGCCCCCGGTGCGGCGCACGATGGGCGGCGTGCCGTAAGCGAGCGAATACATCTGGTTGAGGCCGCAGGGCTCGTAGCGGCTCGGCATGAGGAAGAAGTCGCTTCCGGCCTCGATGAGGTGGCTGAGCCGTTCGCTGTAGCCGATGCGCGCCTTGAAATTGGGTAAACGGGACGAGAGGCTCTTGATCTCTTCTTCGCACCAGCGCTCGCCGGTCCCGATCAGCACCAGCTGGAGCCGCATATCTGCGCAAATAGACCACGCGGATCCGTAAGAAGGGCCGAAAAGTTCGCCGACTCCCTTCTGCTCGGTGAGCCGGGTCACCATGCCGATGACGGGCACGTCGGCCTGGAGGGGTAAGCCGAATTCCTTTTGGAGGGCCTCTTTAGCCGCTTCCTTCCCCGCGGTCGTTCTCGGGCCGTAGTTTTTCGGAATGTAGGCATCCTTCGCCGGATTCCAGGTCTCCGCATCCACCCCGTTGAGGATGCCGATATAGTCGCGCTCGCGCTCGCGGAGCACGCCGTCCAGGCGGAATCCGTAGGCTTCGGTCTTCGTCTCTTCGGCATAGGTGGGCGATACGGTCGTGAGCTTGTCCGCGCAGACCAGCCCCGCCTTAAGGAGGTTCATCCTATCCCAGTCCGCCAGGCCGGTGGCGGAGAAGGACTCTGCGCCGAGCCCCGTGTACGGGTAGAAATCCTTGGCGTAGACGCCCTGATAGCCCAGGTTGTGGATGGTGAGCACCGAGGAAGTATGCGCGAAGGGCCCCTTCCGCTCGCCGTGCTTGAGCAGCACGGGGACGAGGGCCGTCGGCCAATCGTGGGCATGGAGGATGTCCGGATACCAATCGAGCTTCCGGCACAGCTGGAAGACGGCGCGCGAGAAGAAACTGAACCGCATAGGATTGTCCGCGTAATCCGGCTCGGCGGGAGTGCCGTAGATGCCGTCGCGGCCGAAGAATTTTTCGTGGTCGATGAAATATACGGGGACCGAGATCGCTCGAGCCCCGTCCTTGCCCATGAGGTCGGTGCGATACACCGGGGCCCATTCCTCTCCCGTGCCGACCGGCACGCCGAGGGGGCCCGTCACCGCCTCGAGCTTCGAACGATCGATCCCGTAATAACGCGGTAGGACGATCCGCACGTCGTGACCTAAAGAGCGGAGGGCGAGCGCGAGGGCGGAGACCGCGTCCGCCAAACCTCCCGTTTTGGCGTAGGGCACGGCCTCGCTGGTTGTCATGAATATTTTCATCTGGATCCTCCTATACCGGTCGGCGACCAGTATAGGAGATAACGCGGGTCCTGCGCCACCTCCGGCCGGGCCGGAGGGCGCGAACCGCGCGCGCCTTAGCGGCCGAACAGCGTCGCCGTTTCCTCGTCCGTCTTCTTGGTCGCGAGGCTCACCGCGATCATGAGGATGGCCGAGACGGGAAGAGCCACGACGATGGGATCCACTTGCGACAGTATGCCCGGTCCGGAAAGGGACGGGACGCCGAAAAGGGCTTTGCAGATGCCGAGGGGGACCGCCTCTTTCGCGTGCATGAAGACGAGCCAGAAAGTGCTCGTCGCGATGCCGCCGAGGAAGCTGACTATGGCTCCGGCTCGGGTAGCCCGCGCCCAATACAGTGCGGAGAAATAGGCGGGGAGGAAGGCGGCGGCGCAGATTCCGAAGAAGATCGCCGTGCCGGTGGCGACGATGGCCGAGCCCGTATCGAAGAAGACGGGAAGCGCCCAAGCCAGGAAGGCGCTCACGAGGATGCCGGCGATCATAGCCAGGCGCGTCGTGGCGGTGGAGTTCTTGGTGCGCGTCCCGAGCCCCTTCTCCAGGAAGTCGCGGCCGAAGGCGGTGCCCAGGGTGTGGAACTGGGACGAGAGGGTGGACATGGCCGCGGACAGGAGGGTGATCAGGAAGATCGCGGCGAACCAAGCGGGCATCGCGTTCGTGATGTAGAGCGGGATGATGTTGTCAACCTTGCCCTTCGCCGCCGTAACGGAGATGGCCTTGAAGGCCGGGTTCGCGAAGAACCACGCATTGGTTAGGGCGCCGACCACGAATGCTACGCCGGTCATCATGAAGATGAAGACGCCGCCGCCGAGCACCGCGCGGTTGAGTTCCCGGTCGCTCCGCACGGTCATGAAGCGCACGACGAGCTGGGGCTGCGCGAGCACGCCGATACCGACGCCGAGGACTATGGTGGAAACGAGCTGCCACCAGTAGACGCTGAAGAAGGCGGGCATCGCCGTCCAGCCGCGGTGGCCGAGAGCGGTCATCTTAGACGGAACCTGGTCGGCCAAGGCGCCGAGCGCCTGGTGGGCCTTCACGACGCCGCCGAAGTTAGCGTACGTGGCGATGAGGAGGATCGCCATGCCGACGAACATGATGGAACCCTGGAAGGTATCGGTG
>JAEWSV010000383.1 GCA_023398155.1 Spirochaetota bacterium | reverse complement strand
TGTTCGCCGTCTTTCTCGCGGCGGAATGGATACTCTGGTCCGGGACTTCCAAGCGGCGGCCGCGGCCCGGTCCCGAGCCTTGAGGCTCCGGATAAGCGCGAGGGAGGCCGCCCTTGAAGCCTCAATCCGTTCGCGGGGGACGGAATCGGAGACGTCCAACAGGACGACGACCGTGCGGGACCGCGTCGGGAAGGGGAGCGAGACGCCGATGCAGGCGAGAACGGCCAGGCCGATCGCCGAAACGCGGAGGGCCAGCATGGCCGTGTTCCTTGCCTCCGTTTTGCCTTCGTTACGTTTCATACCGACTCTTCTTTGGCCGCGGCCGCCGCTTGGAAGTCCCGGACCAGAGTATCCATTCCGCCGCGAGAAAGACGGCGAACAAGGCGGAGACGGGAGCGTCGAATCGCCGTGAACTCTCCACCGGAAGCGCCGCCAGGGCCGAAAGCGCCTCCCCGTCCGTTCCGGTCCCGCCCCGCTTCGCCGAACGCGGAACTAGGGGGCGCGGAGCGACATCCAGCTCGCTCGGCGGTACGTTGACCGCGATGGAACCCCGCTTCCCGGACGCTTCCCACTCGAAGATGCCGGCCGCGCGCGGAGTAAGGAGAACCGCCGGTCCCGAACGTTCGACTTCCATCGAATCGCCGCGGACCTTGAAGGATTCATCCTCAAGCCGTCTAGCCCGCTCGGCGACCATCAGGGTATGGACGGATTGGGCGTCAGTCCTCGGCCCGTACCATTGGAGGTAGTTTTGGAGGAGGACCGGGAACGCCGTCTTGAGGCCGAGGTCCGACCGCGCCAGATCGATGCCGCAGGCGAGGCGGCGGTAACCGTCTTTTTCCCAGGCCACGACCACGGGTTTCCCCCCTATCGTCGCCAGGACGACGGCTTCGCCGCGGACCGCGTAATGGAGGCTCGATTCCGCTTCGGCGCCTTCCCAATCGACGAAGCGCGAGAGCGGGTGGGCCTGGGAGCCCTCCGCGGCTACTATCCTGCCCGAGACGCGGCCGCTCGCGGCGAGCGGCGCATCGGGCGGCGGAGCGCCGAAGACCACGAGGCCGGTCCGTACGCCTTGCGGTATGGCCGCCGGCGCGGCCGCCGATACTGCCGCCGGCATGGCCGCATAATCGGAGATGATGATATCCGGCGCCAAATCGCCTTCATTCCCGCCGCCCGGCGAGAGGAAGTCCGGAAACGCGGAGGCGCTCGTGTAGGAGATGCCTTCGTGGGCGAGGGTGGCGGTTATGAAGGGATTCTTCCTACCGATGAGGAGCGCCGTTAGGTTCCGCTCGCCCGCGACCGCGAGGTAGCAGCGAGCCGGAGGCCCGCCCGCTATCCGCGTGACTTCGAGGGTGTAGGCTCCCTCCGCCGCAGCTTCGTCCAGGGCGATGGCGGAGCGGGACCAGCCCGGTTTCGCTATCAGCTTCTCGGAGGCGAGGAGGTCCCCGTCCCGCGTTAGGCGCGCCTCGACCTCATCGGGCGAAACGCCCCCGTTCCAGAACGAGAAAGCGGCCCTCGTCCCCTCTTCCGCGGTTTCGATGCGGAGTCCCGTCGCGCCGAGGTTGTCGCCGCGCGACCCGACGACCCGGAAACGGACCGAGCCGCCGAAGGCGGAGGAGAGCGTTTCGCCGTTCAGGCTCAGGCCTCCGTCCGTGAACACCACCGCGCTCCACTCTCCGCTCCCTCCGTCCAAGGCCGCTTTGAGGGCGTCGGCGCAGGCCGTCTCGTCGAAGGCAGCCTCGCCCGCGACGAGGGGGCGGAGAGCGGCTTTCGCCGCCGCCTTGTCCAGGACGGGCTTTTCGAGCAGGGCGCGGGCCGTGTCGGCGCAGGCGAACAGGGCGATGGGAACATCTTCGCCGAGGCCGTCGATTTCCTTGATCGCTTCCCGCACGGCCGCTTCCGCGCGGCTCGTTTCTCCACCCGCTCCGGGCCGAGGATCGATCGGGCAATCGCGGGTCGCCATCGAGGCCGAGACATCGATGACGATGGCGACGCCCGGCTTCCGGATACCGCCTGAGACCAGGGTCGGCCCCGCGGCCGCGGCCGTTGCCGCCAAGATCGCCCCCATTTGGAGGAGGAGGAGGAGCGCGGAGCGCCGCTTCATCTTCTCGCCGCCCGAGGTCGCCTGGCCGAGGGATCGCCAGATGAAAACGGAACCGATCTCCTTCCTCCGGAACCGCATCCTGAGGAAGTAGAGGATGATGACCGGCACGAGCAGCAGGGCGAGGAAGAAGGCCGCGGGCCTGGCGAAGACCAGGACGGGGCCGGAAGCGGCGGTCAGCATACTATCCCCGCGGACACGAGGTCGCCGTGGAAGACGCGGCCGAGGTCCGCGTCGGACCGCAGCGCCACCCGCCCGATTCCCCTCCGGGCGCATTCCGACGCGACGCCGGAGGTGAAGGAGGCGAGGGCCTCTTCGTAGCGCTCCAGCAGGCCGCTATCGATCTGCGTCGGGATTTCCGACCCGTCCTCCATATCCACCAGCGTCAACTCGCCCCGATCCCGCGGGGCCAGCTCTTCGGGCGCGAGGAGGTGGAGGACGTGGGCTTCGCAGCCGGACGAAGCGAGGGCGTCCAGCGCGCCCTTCCATTCGGGAAAGAGGAGGTCGGAGATCAGGACGGCGACGCATTTGCCCCGATAGATGGAGGCGAATTGCCTAAGGCACGCCTCGGGACTCGATCGGCCCACGCTTTCCAGGCCGTGGACGGCCCGCGCGATACCCGCCATCGTGAGCTTGCGGCGCTCGGGCCTGATCGGCTCCACGAGGCTGGAGCCGAGGGCCGCGACTCCCGCGCGGTTTCCCCCGCGCAGGGCGATGCAGGCGAGAAGCGAGGCGACGCGCTTGGCGAAAAGGAGCTTGTTCGGCGAGCCGAAGTCCATGGACCTGCTGATATCCACTATGGCCACCAGCGTCAGCTCCTTCTCCTCGGCGCAGAGCTTGACCAGCAGTTTCCGGGTCCTGAGGTACACGGTCCAATCGAGGAGGCGGACGTCGTCGCCGTTCACGTATTCGCGGTAATCGGCGAACTCGATGCCGCCGCCCGTGGAGGGGCTCCGCTGTTCGCCCGCCGCGAAGCCCGAGAGCCTCTTCTTGGCGAGGATCGAAAGCCCCCGGCCGAGCTCCCAGTCTCCGTCGTAGACGGCCTTCGGGCTAAGCGCCATCGACGATCGCCTTATCCGGTACGAGCGCCGCCCTGGCCGCGGCGGCCGCGTCGGCGATGAGGTCCTCCACGCGGACGCCCGCTCCCTGCGCCTCGAAGTTGAGGGCGATCCGATGCCTGAGGGCCGGGATCATCACCGCCTCGAGGTCGGCGATCCCCGCGTTGAGCCTACGGGAAATGAGCGCGCGCGCCTTGGCCGCGAGTAGGAGGGCCTGGGCGCCGCGGGGACCCGCCCCGTAACGGGCATAGCGTTTCACCCGTTCCCCGGAGGCGGGGCTTTCGGGCTGGGTGCCTATGGCGATGCGCGCGGCGGTCTCCACGAGGTCGGCGCTCGCCACGACCTCGCGCACCGCGCGTTGCAGCGCGATGAGGTCGGCTTCCCGCATCACGGGCTCGGCCGCGGGCTCGTCGGGTCCGGAGGTGCGCTCGAGTATGCGCACGAGCTCGTCCTGCCCGGGATGGTCCACGATCACCTTGAAGAAGAATCGATCGATCTGCGCTTCGGGCAGGGGATAGGTGCCTTCCATTTCCAGAGGATTCTGCGTCGCCAGGACGATGAACGGCCTCGGGAGGGGATAGGAGCGGCCGCGGACGGTGACCGCGCGTTCCTGCATCGCCTGGAGGAGGGCGGACTGGGTCTTGGGCGAGGCGCGGTTGATTTCGTCGGCAAGGATTATATTGGCGAAGATGGGGCCGGGCTCGAACCGGAGTCCGAGTTCGTCCGCCTCTCCCTGGGCGATCATCGTCGCTCCCACGATGTCGGACGGCATGAGATCCGGCGTGAACTGGATCCGCGAGAACCGCAGCTGGAGGGCATCGGCGAGGCTGCGCACGATCAGGGTCTTGCCGAGGCCGGGCACGCCTTCGAAGAGGACGTGGCCCTCGCAGAGGAGGGCGATCAAGGCCAGGTCGATCGCTTCGTCCTGGCCGACGATGACCTTCGCGATCTCCTCCCTCGCCTTTGCGATGCCGTCCACGCAGGCGGCGATGGGCATCTCATCGATCTCGTTCATCGTTCATCTCCTTGTTGAAGGGCCATGAAATAGGATTTGACGAAGTCCTCGTACTCGAGCGGCAGCGCGTCCCGCGACATCGCGGATTCGGCGCTCTTGCGCGAGGATGGGATGACCCGGCCGAGCGGCGTCGTCGTCTTCTCGCCGGGAAGGACCAGCTCGAAGAAGGAAGCGTTTTTCGGTAGCGGAATCGCGGCCTCGCCGCCGCTTTCGCCGCCCGCGAGGTCGTTCTTAGCGGCCTCGTCGCCCGTTCCGAGGCCGAAATCGTTTCCGCTCCGGCCGGCGTCTCCCCCCCGGCCCGCGGTTGCGGGGCGTTCGGTGCTTTGGTCTCCCGTCTCTCCCGACCCGGGAGACCTGGAGCTCTCCTCTCCTGAACTTTTCGCGGATTCCCGGGAGCCGTCCGGCGTTGGCTCGAACGCGTCCCGGTCGTCGCGGCTGTCGCCCTTGCGGTCGCCGGAGCGGTCGGCGCGGCGATCGCCCCCTTGGCCGCTATCGGGGGCGGGGCGGCTATCCGCCGGAGGGCCGACCCTGCCGCCGCCCCGATCGCCGGAAGAGCCGTTCCCCGCGCCTTGCTGCTGCAGGAGGGCCAGGGAAGCTCCGGCCTGGCCGAGCCGTTCCCGCTCCCGCGCGAGCTTCCTGCGCTCGATCTCGTCGAGCGTCCGATCGAGCATCGAATCGAGCTCCAGTCCGGCGGCGTCGATCAGATCGTGGAGATCTTCGATCCTCCCTTCGCGGAGCGCCCGCTCGGCGGCTTTCGCCATCCGCTTGTCGTCCGGGAAGAGAGAAGTCGCGAAGTCGGCGGCGGCCCGGCCGCCCTCTTCTATCGCGGCGATAGCGGCTTGGGTCATCGTATCCGCCCTCGCTCGCTTGACGGCGGCGCCGGGTGCGGCGGAGAAATCGATCGGCGAAGAGAGGAGGACGGCGTAGGCGCCGAGGGCAGCGGCGACGACGGCCATACCCGCCCGCTTCGCCAGGGGCGAGCGAGGGGGACGAAGAGCCGCCGCTTTCGGCACGAGCAGGGACGCCCGTTCCAAAACCTCCGCATCGAACCGGCCTCCGGAAGGTCGCCTGAGGCAGCTCTGCGCGGCGGAAACGAGGTCGTTTTCCCCGAGGCGGGTATCCAGCCACCGCGCGGCTCCGCGCTCGTCGAGCAGGGAGGTTCGGGAGGCTATCGCGCCGGCGGTCGCGGAGACGAGGCCCAAAAGCGCCCAAAGCGGGTAGCCCGCGCTTTCGATCCCGAAGGCGCGCAGGGCGGCGACGAAGAGCCCCCCGCCGAGGGTTCCGGGGATGGCCCACGTGAAAGCGCGGTGGAGGAGGATCGTCCGGTTGAGGCGTCGCCTCACCTTAAGCAGGAGGGCGAGGATTCCGTCATTCATGATGCCTGCTCCTGGCGCTCGCGATCACGGGCGCCGATAGGGCGAAGAACGCTATGGCCGAAACCAACTCGGCTCCCGTTCCGATGATCGCGTCGACTCCCCAGCCTCCCTTGGAAATATCCAGGATCTGAAAGAGAGGGTTCATCGTCCGGGCCCATTCGACGTAAATGCCGGGAATAGTCCATGCCGCAAGAAGGATG
>JAEWSV010000373.1 GCA_023398155.1 Spirochaetota bacterium | reverse complement strand
TGAGCGCAGGCTCGCCGGCCGATCTTGAAGCCCGCGGACGCGGGGAGACCCTCTACCTACCAGAGGGCGTCTACCGCATGCTCGCCGAGGAAGCCCTCCCGAGTTATGCGCTCGGCCTTTCGGCGCGCTCTCCCGCCCTCTCCTTCCGCATGGTCCTCACGCCTGATGGCGACGTGGGCGAGGTGGAGATCGTCCGCTCCATAGTCAAAGTCGAACGGCTCACGTACGGCCAAGCAGATGAACGCGCCGACTCCACTGAGCTCGCCCCGCTCTTCGCTTTGGCCGAAAAGCTTCACGGCCGCAGGCTCGCCGCTGGCGCGGTGACCATCGACCTTCCCGAAACGCATATGTCCGTCGCGAACGGGAACGTGACCATCGAGACCGTACGGGACTTCCGATCCTCGGCCATGGTCCGCGAACTCATGCTCCTCGCCGGCATCGGGGCCGCCCGTTGGGCCATGCGCAACCGGCTACCCTTCCCCTTCGTCGCCCAAGAAGTGGGAGACCTCCCAGCGCAGCCGCTACCCGGCCTCGCGGGTTCCTACCAGCTCCGCCGCTGCATGCGGCCGCGGCGCCTTTAGGCGCAACCCGGACGGCACGGCGGACTCGGCCTTCCCGAGTATACTCAAGTTACGAGCCCGCTCCGCAGGTATACGGACCTCTTGGCCCACCAACAGATCCGCGCCTTCCTCTCCGGAAAAGCGCCGCTCGGGACGGAGGCGGTGCTGGAGCGGGTCGCGGCGGGCGAGATCGCGGCGCAGGCCGCGGTGCAGGCCGAGCGGGCCTCCCGGCTCCATTGGACGATGGTCCTCCTCGCGCGCGAGATGCAATCGGAGTGGGACGCCGTGATCGTCGACAAGAAGGGGGGCCGAGCGACGGTCCTCATCCCGGCCCTGGCCCTGGAAACCCAGGTGGCCGTTAAAGGCGAACGCGAGCTCAACGAGACGATCAAGGTAGCGGTTAAGACGGTAAAAATTCCCGAACTGGAAGCGATCTTCGTCGCGGTCTAGGCGAGCGGACCTCAGGGATCGAAGAGGGTGACGTCTCCCGCCGTCCCTTCCTTGCGTACGATGCGCTCCAGATAGGTCCGCTCCTTCAGTTTCACGGCCGCGATCAGGGTTCCGGTGATGCGCTTGAGCAGGACCCTCCCGTCCCGCACGAAAAAGAGTATCTTGCGCGCGGTCGTCCCGCCCACGTCCCGGGAGAGGACGGGAACTCCCTCGGCCTTGAGGAATTCCTCGGCGAAATCGATATTGTCTTGCGGGACGTTGTTGCGGCTTCCGGTACCGATGGCGAGCACGGAGGCGCCGCCGAACACCTTCGCGGTTAGCCGTTCGCGCCTCGCTCCTTTTTTGAGCATCTCATTGATGAGGAGCTCCATCGCGTACACGCCGTACTTGCCGGAGTCGGAAGCGAAGGGAGAGCCGTCCTGCCCCGCCCCTTTCCTGAAAGACCCCGCAAGCATAAAATGATTGAGCCCGCCGATGCCGGCCGATTCGTCCTTGAGCGCGACCGCAACGCAGGATCCGAGGACGGTGGCGATGATGATGTCGTCGGCGGTGGAAAGGTATTCGCCGGGGTGGATGATGGTGACCGGTTGGCTGAACCCGGCGATCCGATGATCGTACATATCAGAAGAAGGTGACTTCTCCGAGATCGGAGCTCTCTTCCACGCGGAATCCGCCGAGGTCGGCCGCGACCCGCTTGTGGGCGTAGATGGTGAAGCGGTCGATGATCTCCTTGAGGCGCTCGGAATGCAGGTCCTCGTGGCGGTTCTTGACGCCAGCCCGTTCTAGGGCATCATCGGACTTCCGCCGGAAATCGGACAACGCGGCCGAGACAGCATCGATATCCCGTATGAATTCCGCGCTCCCCTCCATATCTCGGGCGGAAGCCTCCAAGAGCGCGATGAACTCCTTCGTGAAGAGCGAAAAATGGAGAACGCCGTCATGGATGGAGGAGGATAGCACGCCGAGCCGCGCATGGGCCTGGCCGAGATGGTCGGCGGTAGCCGCGATCAGGGAGGATTCCTGGTCCGCGTGCCCCGCATAGTTCTCTATCGCGGCTTTCGTGTCCTTGATGAAGCCCTTCGTCGCCTCCAAGGCCTCATCGACGTCGGCGCCGATGCGGTCGGTGAGTTCGGACATCTCGATGACGGTATCGCCCATCGACCGGAGCGCGTGCTGTTTGGAGACCTCGATGCGGGAGGCGATGTCGATGGTCCGGAAGCGGGTGAGGATCTTAGCGAATTGGCGGAACCTGTTTTCGAGGCTTTCCACCGAAGCGGCCAGACGGGTACCGTTCGTCGAGATCGACATCTTGGTCTTCATATACGCGTCCACGTCCGCCGTGATGCCGGACAGGACTTCGGAAGCCGCGGCGAAGGACCGCACGGCCTCACCCGAGTCGCCGTCGCCGTAGGCCCCTTCCAGGATCGAGCGGCGGCGTTTCTCGCCGTCGGCCACGATGCTTCGGACCAATGCCGACTCCGCGTTGAAAGAAGCCTGGGCCGCTTCCAGCCGCGAGCGGACATCCGCGAGGATGGACTCAGCGAGCTCCGCGAGACGTTCGCGGAACGCGATATCGTCAAGTTCGTCGTCCGAGGATACGGATTCGAGTTCGTCGAGCGCCATCACGACGTGGTCCAGCGATTGGCGAACGAGGTCTTGGATTTGGACGGTCTCCATGATCTTCCGCACGGGGGCCTCGACGCCGCGCGATCGGGTGACGAGGTCGGCCATTGAAGCGGCGAGGATGCCTACCGCGGATTCGAGCGCCCCGAACCGGGCATGAAGACGTTCGTCCAGGCCCTCGAAGAGGGAGATCTGCCGCGCTTCCAGCCGCTCCACCTCCAGGCGGTACTTCTTGAACAGCTCCAGGAGCCCGCGGCCGTCATCGGTAAGGAGTTCCGTGAGGGAAATGGTCCGGGCGGAGAGCCGCTTGAGCTCGTCGGTGATGACGGAAAACGCCTTGCCCGCGCTGCCGGATTTAAGCGCGACCGTCATGGCGTTGAGCGAGATGAGCTCCATTTCGATGGAGTCGTCCTTGATCCGGGAGATGACCGAGTCGAGTCCCGAGAGGGTATCGATTCCCCTGTTGAGCGAAGAAAGGAGGGCGTCGTCCCGCTGACGCATCTCAGCGAAACTACGGTCGGATTCGGCGATGGTATCGCGGGTTGTAACGGAAAGGGACCGCATCGCGTCTTCGGACGATATTCCCGCTCCGAGGGAGCCGAGGGCGCGAGTGGAGCCCTCCAGGCTTCGTTGCATCTCAACGACGAAGGCCGGATAGGCTTCCGCGAATTTTAGGAACAGACGCTCGGTTCCGGAAATGATGGATTGTATGCGAGGGCGAAGCCCGCCGATGTCCGCAGCGACTTGTTGTTCCATGGATTCCAGTATAGGCCCCGCGGCCCGGTCGCGACAAGCCGAAACGCCGGACGCCTTTCCCGCGCGGGATTCAGAATAAAAAAGAGCCGCCCGGATCGGGCGGCCCTCCTGATATCGGAAGAATCGGTTACGCCTGGGCGGCGGTGTCCAGCTCGGCGAGGATGGAAAGTTCCGTGTCCTTGTCGAAGTAGCGGGCCTTCTCCATCTTGGGAACGAAGTTGGCCGTATCGCCGATGCGGAACGTGTGGTGCGGCTCCGTGCGGGCGACGAGGGGCTGGGTCTTGGAGGTGAGCCAGAGGTGGATGTCGGCGCCGAGCGGCTCGACGACGGTTACCTTGAGGCTCATGTTGTTCTCTCCGGAGGCCTTCTCGGTGAAGATCAGGTCCTCGGGGCGGATGCCGAAGTAGATTTCCTTACCGACGTACTTCTTGATGAACTTGGCATGCTCTTCGGTCGGCTTGATCTCGAAGGAGCCTTCGTCCAGGACGATGGCGCCGTTCTTCTCCAGAACCTTCACGGTGAGGAAGTTCATGGGCGGCGAACCGATGAAACCGGCGACGAACTTATTGATCGGGTGGTTGTACAGGAAGAGCGGGGAACCGATCTGCTGGACCTTGCCGTCCTTCATGACGACGATCTTGCTGGCCATGGTCATGGCCTCGACCTGGTCGTGCGTGACGTAGATCATCGTGGCGTTCAGGCGGAGGTGGAGGTCGGAGAGCTCGGCGCGCATCTGCACGCGGAGCTTGGCGTCCAGGTTGGAGAGGGGCTCATCAAAGAGGAAGACCTTGGGGTTGCGGACGATGGCGCGGCCGACCGCGACGCGCTGGCGCTGACCGCCGGAGAGGGCCTTCGGCTTGCGTTCCAGGAGCTTCTCGATGTCGAGGATGCGGGCGGCTTCGTGCACGCGGCGATCGATCTCGGCTTTGTCCACCTTCTTGATGCGGAGGCCGAACGCCATGTTGTCGTACACGGACATGTGCGGGTACAGGGCGTAGTTCTGGAACACCATCGCGATGTTGCGGTCTTTCGGCGGCACGTCGTTCATGAGCTCGCCGTCGATGTACAGCTCGCCCTCGGTTATGTCCTCGAGGCCGGCGACCATGCGGAGCGTCGTTGACTTTCCGCAGCCGGACGGACCGACGAATACGACGAATTCCTTGTCGTTTACGGTGATGTTCGCGTTGTCGACTGCCCGGACCGAGCCCTCGTACACCTTGCTGATACCTTTGAGTTCTACCTTTGCCATACGTCCTCCCT
>JAEWSV010000361.1 GCA_023398155.1 Spirochaetota bacterium | reverse complement strand
AATCCTTGAACCGGTGGGGCATCCCCAACTCGGGCAAGGTGGATCGCCATTGGTTCCGGAGCCTCTATTTCCGCGAGCCCAACGGCATCCTCTTCGAGATAGCCACGGACGGACCTGGTTTCGCGGTGGACGAGGATCCGGCTACCTTGGGCGAGAAGATCGTCCTGGCCCCTTTCCTGGAAGGGCGCCGGAAGGAGATAGAGGCGGGACTCAAGCCCATCGACTAAGGGAGGACCGCAGGGCGCCGGTCGTGTTAGAATAGAGGCGGAAACGGAAGCATGAGAAGGATTTCGCTCGCGGGTTCGCTCCTGTACCTATTCGCCGCATCCCTCGGCGCCATCGCGCAAACGCCGGAGCAGCCGCTCCGGCTGCGCTACGCGCATATGAATCCGGCCGGGAGCCCGAGCGGCCTCCAGGCCCAGTACTTCGCGGATCGGATCGCCGAGCGTACGCGGGGAGCGGTCCTCATCTCGGTATTTCCCGATTCGGCGCTCGGCTCCATCGCGGAGATGGCGGCGCAGGTTTCCGCGGGAAAAGTGGCCATGCACCATACCACGTACGGCGGCCTCCAGCCTCTCCTAGAGGACCTCGGCCTCTTCGACACGCCCTTCCTGTACCGGGACGTCGACCACCTCTTGGCGGCGACCGACCCGGAACGGTCGCCGGTCCTCAAGGAACTCAACGAACGCCTCATCGCCGCCCGCGAGGTCCGCATCCTCTATTCGTTCTATTTCGGAACGCGGCAGCTCACCGCGAACGCGCCCGCGTACGCGCCGGCGGACCTGGTCGGCAAGAAGATCCGCGCCATTCCCTCGCCGATCTACGAGACCGCCGTGGAGGGCATGGGCGCCGACGCGGTCCCCGTCGATTGGAAGGACGTCCCCGCCGCCCTCGCCGCGGGCCTCGTCGACGGGCAGGAAAATCCGGTGAGCACCATCTTGACCTCCAAACTCTATTCGATCCAGAAATACCTCATGCTGACCCGCCACATCATGGGTTCGGAGCCGGTCGTTATAAACGAGAACGTGTGGCGGGCCCTGAGCGCCGAGCACAAGGCGATTTTCCGGGACGTCGCGGAGGAAACCCGCGGATGGATTTCCGCGTATATCCGAGACAACGAGGAACGCGACCTCCAAACCCTGAAGCGGAAGGGGATGGTGGTCATCGGAGCGGAAGAAGGCCTCAGGGCGGACGCGTTCCGGTCCACGATGGAAGCGGTCGTCGAGATGCGCTTCGGCGCCAAGTGGGGCAGGTATTACCGGCTGATACGGGCGATGGAATAGGAGCGGATGCGATGGAACCGACGGTGCTTGACGGGAAAAAGCTTTCTAACGAGTTGGAGGCCGAGCTATCGGCGCGCGTGGCCGCCCTCGCGGAACGAAATATCCGTCCGACTCTGGCGACGATCCTGGTGGGCAGCGACCCGTCTTCCAAGATTTACGTCAATATGAAGGGCGCGGCGTGCCGGAGGGTGGGCCTCGGTACGCGTAAGGTCGAACTCGACGAATCGACGAGCACGGAAGGTCTCCTGGCCGTGATCGACGAGCTCAACCGCGACGAGGAAGTCTACGGTATCCTGCTTCAGCACCCGGTGCCGCGCCACATCGACGAGCGCGCCTGCTTCGACCGGATCCGGGCGGAGAAAGACGTGGATGGGGTCACCGCGGCTGGCTTCGGGCGCATGGCCCTCGGCGAACGGGCTTTCGTGTCCGCGACTCCCGGCGGCATACTCCGCCTGCTCAAGCGCTACGAGGTCCCGATAGAAGGGCGGCGCGCCGTGGTGATCGGCCGGAGCGCCATCCTCGGGAAGCCCGTCGCCATGCTGCTCCTGGCGGAGAACGCTACCGTGACCGTCTGCCATTCCAAGACCCGGGACCTGCCGCGGCTCGTCGGCGAGGCCGACATCGTGGTCGCGGCCATCGGCAAGCCAGAGTTCGTCAAGGCCGACTGGATCAAGGCGGGCGCGGTGATCGTGGACGCCGGTTACCATCCCGGCGGCATCGGCGACGTGGAGAAAGCCGCCTACGCCCTCTCCTCCGCGTACACGCCCGTGCCGGGCGGCGTCGGACCTATGACCATCGCCACCCTCATGGAACAGACCGTGGAGGCGGCGGAACGGAAGCTCCGGGCCGCTTCATAAAGATCGGGGAACGGCGTATCCTGGTCGGGGAGGCCCATATGCCGGGAAATTGCCTGTACGCCGTAGTCGGAGAGAACCGCGTCGAGGAACTGAGCGAACTCAGGATGGAGTTCATCCGCGAGCTCCACCCGGAGTTTTCCGGCCCTCGGCTCGACGAGATCGCCTCCGGATCGCGCTCGTACATCGAGTGGCTACTCGCCGACGACGCGTACGTCGGCTTCATCGGCGTCCTCGATTCGACCATAGTCTGTACCGCGGCCCTCCTCGTTTACCGCCTGCCGCCCCTCGCTTCGGCGGAGCCGCGGAAAGTGGGCCACGTACTCAACTTCTTCACCCGGAAAGCGTACCGCGGGAACGGTTACGGGAGAGGCCTCATGGAATACATCCAGGAGTACGGGAGGGAACGCGGCTTCCACCGGCTCTTCCTGAACGCCACCGAGGACGGCTATCCGGTCTACCGGAAGTGCGGATTCACCGATGCCCCCAAGGCTATGGAGTATAATTTCTAGGACGGAGGTTCCGTATGGGATATTCGATCAAGGAAGCCGCGGAGCTCACCGGCCTCAGCGCCTATACGATCCGGTACTACGGGGACGCGGGCATCCTGGCCGTCGGCAGGGACGAACGGGGCAATCGCCTCTTCGAGGATGCCGATCTGGAATGGTTGCGCTACGTCACCTGCCTCCGCCTCACCGGCATGTCCATAGCGCAGATGCGCCGTATCGCGGAGCTCAC
>JAEWSV010000354.1 GCA_023398155.1 Spirochaetota bacterium | reverse complement strand
GTTATGTTACGCTAATTATCTAAAACAACATGCAGTTTCGACAAATCAGTTAAAAGACGCGGGGGGATACCGGACAGCCGGCTCCGGCTGCTGACGATGCTGGCCGCTGGAGCCGATTCCATCGCGGCCGAGGCCGCGATCGCGGAAGGAATCGACGTCGTCGCCCTTCTGCCCTTCGAACTTGAACGATATCGCGAAGACTTCACGGGCGCGGATCTGGAACGCTTCGAACGGTTGTACGCCGCCTGCGCCGAGCGGCACGTTATGCCGTACCGGAACGAAGCGCCGCGCGAAACCGCCCGGCACGGACCGGAACGCGATGAGCGATACGCATGCGGCGGCGCCTACTTGGCGCGTAACGCCGGCGCGCTGATCGCCGTCTGGGACGGCCGCGATCCGGGACTCAAGGGCGGGACGGCGGACATCGTTCGCGAGCGGCTATCGGCAAAACCCACCGCATACTTCCGACAGGCCGATTTTCTGGGCGGTACGCGAGGCGGCCCCGTCTACTGGATCCGCGCGCGCAGAGCGGAAAACGGAGAAGCCTCGCCCGCGGATCCCGCCGCGCTCCCCCTCGAATGCCTGCGATACCGCCCCGAAGTCCCGACCGCCGGTCAGGGCGCCTCGGAGGCTCCGTACGAACGGCTATTCCCCGCCGGATGGAAGACGGCCGACGATGACGAGAATGGGGCGTATCGCGAAGCGGAGAATTACTACGCGCTCATCATGTCTTCCATCGATACTTTCAACAAGGACGCGTTGGACTCGGCTGGGCGCATGAGGCAAGACGGTCCATCGGCGCTATACGAAACCGCGGACGCGCTCGCCCTTGAATTCCAGCGGAAAGCCCGCCGTTCCATGCGGCGCTTGATCGTGTTGGGGACCGCGGCCTTCGCCCTGATGGTCGTTTTCGATGAGCTCCTGAACTACGCCTTCACGCTTTTCGCGTTCTTCGCCGCGCTCGCGGGCGCGTGGATCTTTCATGGCCGGACAAGGAAAGCGAACGCGGACGGCAAATATTACGATTACCGGTCCTTGGCGGAACTCGCCCGCGTGACGGGGCAGCTTCATTCGGTAGGCGAGGATATCGATCCGATCGAATTGACGACCACGAAGCAGCAGAGCCTCCTCCCGTGGGTCATCACCGCGATCAGGGCCGTCTTCATCGGCGCGTTTTCTTCGCGCGCGCCGAAGGATGCCGAAAACTGTGCCGCGTTGCTCGAAGATTGGGTGGAAGCCCAGCGGAAATACTATGAGGACGCCGTCGCGAAGCGCAAGAAAGCCCAGAAGCCTCGGAAGTTTTTGCGGCTTGCCCTCTTCGCGGGAGCGGTCGCCGCCGCTTTCGGATTCTTCATCGTGCGTCTCCTCGATAACGAGCCGGCGCGCGCCGGTCTGGCGTGGTTCGATTTTACCGGCATAAAGTCCGCCGAAGGCCCCTTTCCGAACCCCGCGGCGTGGCTCCAGGCCCTCTTCGATATTCTCCTATCATCGGGCGCCGCTCTCGCGCTCTACATGGATCTGCGCGCATACGAAGACGAGATACGCCTTTTCGAACGCGGGGCCGTCGTCTTCGGACGCGCCTCGCGCCTCATGCGCTCCGCCCTCGAAACGGGCGATCTCGAGGGTTTCACCGATGTAGCCAAGAACCTCGCCCGCGAGGCCGTCGGCGAAAATTTCGAATGGAACGACGTCCACCGGAGCGTTCCGCTGGAGATGCCGATGGGCTAGGCCGGCGGATCGGGATTGCGCGCGTAGCCGTTCACCGCCGCTCCAATTCCACGACGATGGGCAGATGGTCGCTCAGGCCCATTCCGGTTCGAAGATCGTAACCGTCCGGAAAACCTGAGGCGTCGGTGAACGGAGGGAGGTCCGCGACGCTGAACGCGGCGTATTCCCAGCCGGCGCCGTCGAAGAGGCTGGGGGCGACGAGCGCGTGATCGATAGTTTCCCAGCCGCCTTGATAGCGATACGAGCCGGGCCAAGCGGATTCCAACCACGGCGAATAGAGGGCGACCGCCTCGTCCAGATGCGCGGCTTCCGGCGGCTTGGCGGAGGTCACCACGAGGAACGGCCCAGCGAACGCGACGGCGGCGTCCGCGGCCGCCCCGGCGGCTTCCAAGGCCCGCTCAGCCTCCGGAGAATCGGGCAGTAGGGCGGTCGGATAGCCCCCGCCAATCCGAACGAATTCGTCGACGTTCTCGTTGAGGTCGCCGAGCGCGAGGACGCCCACCGCGGCATCGGAGGCCGCGATTTCGGCTATGCGGCGGCCGAGGGAAGCGGCCGAAGCGCGTCGCCGATCCTCGGTCGCCTCCTCGCCGCCGAGCTTGGACTTCCAATGGCAGACGAACACCGCGAGGGGCGCGCCGCCCGGTTCGAGGCGCGCCTCAAGGATGGGCCGCGGCGCCTCCGCGCCGGGAGTGCCCACCGAGTGGGCGCGGACGGCCGACAGCGGGTACCGGGAGAGCAGGCCGACGCCGAGCGAGCCGCCCGGCTCTCCCGCGAAGGCGGTCCAGCGATAACCGAACTCGGCGAGGGGCCCCGCGGCCAACGCCTCCAGGGTCGCCGCGTTCTCTATCTCCTGGACCGCGAGGAGGTCGGGGCCGCCCTCGGCCATGGCGGCGGCGGCCGCGGTCAAGCGCTCCATCCGGTCGCGGAACTTCGTCTCGGTCCAACCCGCCGATTTCGTATACTCGTCGTATTCGGCGCCGGTCTCCTCCGCGTCGAAGAACGCTTCCAGGTTCCAGCTCGCCGCCGTGAGTCGCCGCGCTTCGGCGTCGGCCCCGCGCGGTCCCGTTGCCGTTTCGCAGGTCGCCGACACGACGAACGCCGAAGCAGCCAGCAACGCGACGCACCGTTCCATCCGTACCATACCGTCCTCCACGCAAGAGCACGGCCGCGCCGCGTCCGGCGCTTGCATCAGGAAGGTCGCGCGTAAAAAAAAGGCAGATCCGTCGCCGGACCTGCCCAAGAAAAGCGCGAGAGGTAATTACCCGACTATCGCCTTCACGTTCACCTTGGCGCCGGCGGCGGCGAGCGGGAGGGTCGCGCCGGAGACTGGCTTGCCGTCCACGGTGAGGGCCACCTTTCCGGCGGCGTCGCGGTTCTCAACGGTGATCACGTACTCGGCGCCGCGGAAGCTGCGCTTGAGAGTGGCGCTCTTCACGTGGGCGGGGAGCCGCGGCTCTACGGTGAGGCCGTCGAAGTCAGGGCGGATGCCGACGATCCACTGGGAGAGGGCCACGAAGTTCCAGGCCGCGGTCCCCGTGAGCCAGGAGTTCTTGGCCTCGCCGTGCCGCTTGGCGCCCTTGCCCGCGATCATCTGCGAGTAGGCGTAGGGCTCCATGCGGTGCAGCTCGGAGATATCCTCGCGGTAGGCGGGGGCTATCTTCTTCCAGTAGGCGAAGGCCTTCTCCGGCCTGCCGCACTTCACCTCGCCGATGACGACCCAGGGATTGTTGTGGCAGAAGATGCCTGCATTCTCTTTGTAGCCCGGCGGATACGAGGAAACCTCGCCGAGCTCAACGTGGTACTCCTTGTACGGAGGATCCAGGATGACGATGCCGTGCTCGGTGTCCAGGTGCTTGGCCACGGAGTCCAGCGCCTTGAGCGGGTAGCCTTTGTCCGCGCCGACCTGCGCCATGGCCCCGAAGCCCTGGGTTTCGATGAAGATCTTGCCGTCCTCGCATTCCTTGGACCCGACCTTGGCCTTACGGTCGTCGTAGGCGCGGAGGTACCACTCGCCGTCCCAGCCTTTATCCAGGATGGCCTGCTCCATCTTCTTGGACGCCGCCGCCGCCTTCTCGGCTTCCGCCGCGTCGCCCATGCGCTTGCAGATCTCGACGTAGTCGGGAGCCGCGTAGATGAACATCTGGGCGATGAGGACGGACTCGGCGTTCCTGCCGTCCTTGTTGCCGCTCGTCTGGAAGGAGTCGTTCGGGTCGGTGGAGAAGCAGTTTAGGTTGAGGCAGTCGTTCCAGTCCGCGCGCCCGATGAGCGGGAGGCCGTGCGGCCCCATGTTTTCGGTCACGTGGTTGAACGACCGCTTCAGGTGCTCGAAGAGGCTCGCCGCGTTCTTCGGGTCGTTGTCGAAGGGGATGCTCTCCTTGAGGAACGCCCAGTCGCCGGTCTCCTTGAGGTAGCCGGCCACGCCCATGACGAGCCAGAGCGGATCGTCGTTGAAGTTGCCGCCGATGTCGGCGTTGCCCCGCTTGGTGAGGGGCTGGAACTGGTGGTAGGCGCCGCCGTCGGGGAACTGGGTGGACGCCACGTCGAAGAGCCGCTCGCGCGCCTTCTCCGGCATGAGGTGCACGAAGCCGAGCATATCCTGGCAGGTATCGCGGAAGCCGATGCCGCGGCCGATGCCGCTCTCGAAGTAGGAGGCGCTCCGCGCGAGGTTGTAGGTCACCACGCACTGGTACTGGTTCCAGATGTTCGCCATCCGGTCCAGCTTCTCGTCGCCCGTGGCGATGTTGAACTTGGAAAGCTTCTCGGTCCAGAAGGCTTCAAGCCCGGCCCAGGCCTCGTCGAAGGCCGCGGGAGCGGCGAAGCGCTTCTGCAGCGCTCGCGCCTTCTCCTTATTGGCGACGAAGGGCTTCTCCCACTTCTTGGAGACCTCGTTCTCGACGTAGCCGAGGATGAACACGGCCCGCTTCTTCGCTCCCGGAGCGAGTTCCCATTCGATGCGGTGGGAGGCCACGGGGGACCAGCCGTCCGCGACGGAGTTGGAGCTCGTGCCGGTTTCCACGGCCGCCGGAGCGGCGAAGTCGCCGTCGCGGCCGATGAAGGCTTCGCGGTCGGAGTCGAAGCCGGCGACCTCCGCGTCGGTCCAGAAGTAGGCGAAGTGGTTGCGCCGCTCGCGGTACTCGGTCACGTGGTAGATTGCCGCACCCTCGATCTCCACCTGCGCGGTGTTGAGGTTGCGCTGGAAGTTCGTGAAGTCGTCCAGGGCGTTATAGAGGCAGTATTCGATGAAGGAGTGGACGCAGACCTTCTTGGTCTCCTTCGACACGTTCTCCAGGACCAGTTCCTGGACCTCGGCGGTCTCGCCTACCGGAACGACCATGCGCACCGTCGCGCGGAGGCCGTTCTTCTCTCCCATGATGGTGGTGCGGCCCATGCCGTGTCGGCATTCGTAGGCGTCCAGCTCGGTCTTGGTCGGCTTCCAGCCGGGATTCCACGCCGGTCCCGTGGGTTTCCCCGCTGCGTCGCGTTCGCGGATATAGAAGTAGCGGCCGTTACAGTCCTGCGGAACGTCGTTGTACCGGTAACGCGTCAGGCGGCGGAGCCGCGCGTCGCGGTAAAAGGCGTAGCCGCCCGCCGTGTTGGACACGAGCGAGAAGAAATTCTCCGCTCCCAGGTAGTTGATCCAGGGGTGGGGCGTACGGGGCGTCTCGATGACATATTCCCGCCGCGCGTCGTCGAAGCGTCCAAAGCGCATAGGTCACTCCTTTTGAAAGGCGACATCCAAAAACTTCAGTTTTTGGATGTCCACAGATATAGCCGCAAATCCTGAAAGGATTTGCGGGAAGACTTCGCCGAAGCCCGACCAGGGCTGAGGCGAAGTCCGAAATCGATTTCGGAATACTATCATAAAAAACCGACGCCGCAAGGCGCCGGTTTTCATTTCGATGTTCGAATTTATCCTTTCACCGCGCCCGCCACGACGCCCTGGGTGAGCTGCTTGCTGAAGATGAAGTACAGGACCATGGCGGGGAGCACCGCGATCACGAGCGCGGCGAGCTGCCAGCCGAGCTGGGTACTCTGGAGGCTCGAGAACGAGAACACGCCGACCGGGAGGGACTTGGTGAACTCGGAACTCGCCAGGACCAGCACGAGCAGGAACTCGTTCCAGATGCCGAGAGCCTGGATGATGGCGACGGTCGTGATCACCGGCACGGTCATCGGCACGATGATGCTGACGAACATGCGCGCCACGGACGCCCCGTCCATGTACGCGGATTCGATGAGGCTGTCGGGCAGCCCCCTGATGAACTGCGTACAGAGCAGCACCGCCATCGGCAGCCCGAAGGCCACGTACACCAGGATGATGCCCAGGTGCGTATCGGTGAGCTTGATCGAAGTCAGCATCAGGAAGAGCGGTATGATGACCGAGTTGATCGAGATGAGGTAGCCGAGTCCGATAACCGCGCCGATGAGGGCCGAAATTTTCGGGTAGGCCATCTTGCTCAAGGCGAAGCCGATCATGAGGCCGAAGAGCACGATGAAGAAGGTGGAAACTCCCGCGTAGATGACGCTGTTCACGAACTTGCCCGCCAATCCTCCGCGGGTGAAGGCAGATCGATAGTTGAACCAGATCGTATTCCAGTTGATATTCCGCCGCATCGAGGCCGGGAGCTGCTTCACGGTGACGCGATCGCCCGGCTTGAGCGACTGCAGCTCCTGCGGGAGGTCCTCCTTGACCAGGAAGTGGACCATGAGCCGCCGCGTGGGCGCGATGGTGGTCGATTCGATGATGATGCGCGGCCGCGTATCCTTGTCCGCGTCGTAATCGGGGACCACGTTGAGCTGCGGCGGGATGACGACGTACTCGTCGTCCATGTTACCGAACACGAGGTCGCGCGGGAGCTTGTAGATATCCCGCGTGAGCTCTTCGTTGGACTTGAACGAGGAGTACCCCATCCAGAGGAGGGGCACCACCGTGATGAGCGTCCAGAGGACGAAAACGATATAGGCTATGCTCGTCCCCACGAAAGACTTGAGGCCGGCGGCGCCGCGGTTCAATGAGTCGCGCATCGTTAGTTCTCCTCCATGGCGTTCGCTTTCCTGCCCACGAAGTTGCTGAAGAGGATCAAAATGACGCTGATCAAGACAATGGCGTTGGAAATCGCGGCTCCGTACGCGAAGCGCTGATCGTTGTTGAAGTCAAGGAAGGCTGTGTTGTACATGTAGATGGGCAGCACCATCGCGTTGTTGCGCTGCAAGCCTTGGGTAGTGATGGAGAAGATGAGGTCGAAGCCCCGGAGCGATCCGGCGATGGCGAGGACCGTGGATACCAGGATCGTACCCGCGAGCAAGGGGACGATTATCTTGGCGAATACCTGCATCTCGGTGGCGCCGTCGATCTGCGCGGCCTCGATCATGCCCGAATCGATCTTCTGTAAATTCGCGAGGAAGATCATCATGTAGAGACCGGTGTACATCCAGATGAGCGCGAAGCCGATGGGATACATCACCGTCTCGGCCTTGAGCATCAGATCGAATTGCGCGCTCGGATCGCCCGAAACGAGCTGGATGAAGGTGGAAACCACGCCGTCCGCCTGGAAAAGCCTCCGCCACAGGAGACCTACGACGATGGTGGAAAGGAACTGGGGAAGGAACACCATGGACTGGAAAAAATCCCTGGCTCTCACCTTCTTCCTGTAAAGGATGTAGGCGAGCAAGAAGCCGATGGGAATCTGCCCGAAGACGGATACCGCGACGACGATGAGGTTGTTCTTCAGGGAATGCCAAAAATACGGGTCCTTCACCATCCGCGCGTATTGCGCCAGAGCGACGAAGGCCCAATCTCCGCCTCGATTCGGATTGAAATTGGTGAGGCTGAGCCAGAACGAGTACGCGACGGGGAACGCGACAATAAACAAGAAGACGAAGAGGCCCGGCCCGACCAAGCCTATATACGCTACAAGATTCTTACCGTTACGACCATTCATGCCGCGCTCCTATCAAGAGAGGCAC
>JAEWSV010000311.1 GCA_023398155.1 Spirochaetota bacterium | reverse complement strand
TGACATCTCCGAGATACCCAACGGCTGCGACATCATTGCAGTGGAAGGCGATTCGGCGAAGTGGCTCAACGCCCGTAAGATGCCCCGCTTGATCCGGCTCCTCAGGATCCCCGACCTCGTCGATGAGGGGATGGTCCGGCAGCTCCTGGAAGACATGAAGAAACTCAACCTGACACGGGCCGCGATCGTGACGAGCTCGGGTTTTTCGCGGACGGCCCTCGACTTCGCCAATTCACGGCCCATCGACTTGGTGAACAAAGACCAGCTCCAGGAGATCCTGGATAAAGTCGATATCTACGGATCGGCCCGGCGTTCATGAAGATACTCTGCGTATCGGATCAAATCGATCCGCTCGTCTACAGCGCTTCCATAAAAGAGCGCTTTTCCGACGTAGAGCTCGTGATAAGCGCCGGCGATCTTCCCATGGACTACCTCGGCTTCATCGTGACCTGCCTCAACAAGCCGCTCCTATTCGTCTTCGGCAACCACAACCTCAATGAGTTCTCGTACTACCGACCGGGCTATGACGACCGGCTACGGCGCCAAGATCCCGAAGCGGTGGACGCGGCTACCGCGTCGGGAGCCATCCATATCGGCTCTGCTGTCCGCCGCGAGGCGGGCCTTATTTTCGCGGGGCTCGGCGGCTCCCTCATGTACAACAAGGGGAAGAACCAGTTCACCAATTTCCAGATGAACATGGAAATATTCCGGATGGTCCCCCGGCTATTGTTCAATAAACTTTTCTACGGACGATTCTTGGACGTCCTCGTGACGCACGCTCCCCCGGAAGGCATCCACGACAAGAGCGATCCCTGCCACCGGGGTTTCAAGGCTTTCCTCTGGTTCATGCGGGCCTTCAAGCCGCGCTACCTGATCCATGGACACATCCACCTCTATGACCTCAACGACGTGCGGACCACGCAATACGGCGATACCCTCGTGGTGAACGCGTATAGCCATTATCTCGTCGATACCGGAGATCGCCGATGACCGATATGCTCAACCTCCAAGCATCGGAGGATTTTTCCAAGGCCCGCGGACGCGCATTCCTTTCGCGGATACACAACTTCCTTGAGCCGGATAAGGATCGGCTCCTTTCCTTCAACGACGTCAAGGAAATCCTCAAACCCAAGAACGAAACCTACCGAGGCATGCAGACGGTCTCCATCGACCTCATCGTGGGGAGCGAAGGACGTTACCGCGACTTCAATAAGTACTTCTTGCCCAAGGCCGACCATCTGCGCGTCCGCTGGGAGCGCGTGGACGTGGCGCACCTCAAGGACATCATCCTGCCGCCCATCCAGCTCTACGAGATCGGCGGCGTCTATTTCGTTCGGGACGGAAACCACCGGGTATCGGTGGCCCGGATCAAGGGAACGGCCTCCATAGACGCCGAAGTGACGAGCCTTTCCAGCGAGATCAAGATCGATCCTTCCATGAGCGCGGACGAGCTCCGCCAGGCGGTCGTCGACTACGAGAAGAAGCTCTTTTACGAGAAGACGCATTTCGGCGAGCTGACCGGTTGCCGGGATCTGGACTTCACCGCGGCCGGACGTTACGACGTGATCTATAACCACATCCTGGTGCACAAGTACTACCTCAACGAGCACGCTTCGGGCGAGATCCCGTTCTCGGACGCCCTCATATCCTGGTACAACAACGTCTATAAGCCGATCATCGATATCATCGAAGAAGACCGCCTCTACGCGCGGTTCCCCGGCCGTACGGCGAGCGACCTCTACGTCTGGATCGTGAAGCACTGGGATTTCCTCAAGAAGAAGTACGGCGTTTACTTCTCCGTGACGGACGCGGCCCGGGACTTTTCGGTGAAGTACGGGAAGGATCGCGGCACCACCCTCAAGGAAAAACTGCGGGCGTTCTTCAAGCGCATCGCGAGTAGGAATTAGGATCCGAAGTGGCCATACTTTCCATCCAATCTCACGTCGCCTACGGGTATGTGGGGAACCGGGCGGCGACCTTCCCCCTCCAGCGCCTCGGCAATGAGGTATGGACCGTCAATACGGTGGAATTCTCGAACCATACCGGCTACCCTTCGTGGAAGGGCCGCGTGCTCGGCGCCGAGGTCGTGCGCGACCTCGTGGCCGGCATCGAAGAGCGGGGAGCGCTCGGCCTCTGCAGCGCCCTCCTCACCGGATACCTCGGCGACGCGGAGGTCGGGGAGGCCGTTCTCGACGCTCTCGCGGCCGTCAGGAAGGCGAATCCCGACGCGGTCTATTGCTGCGACCCGGTCATGGGCGACTACGGTTCGGGCTTTTTCGTGCGGGAGGGAATCCCCCCCATGCTCCGCGACCGCATCGTACCGGCGGCCGACATCGTCACGCCGAACCAGTTCGAGCTGGAGGCGCTGACCGGACGAAACGTCCACGGTATGGAGGACGCGCGGCGCGCGATCGACTCGCTCCACGAACGCGGATGCCGCGTGGTGCTCGTGACGAGCTACCGGGGCGACGAATCGGAAGCGAACCACATCGATATGCTCGTTTCCGACCGCGGGCGGCTCAGCCGCATACGGACGCCCGAACTGGCCCTCGATCCGGCGCCGAACGGCGTCGGCGATCTCACGGCGGCCCTCTTCCTGGCCCGCTGGCTGGAAACGGGCGACGCCGCCGCCGCCTTGGAGCTCACCACGGACTCGGTCTACGCGGTGCTGGAGCGGACGCTCCGCGCGGGCCGGCGCGAGATGGCCCTGGTGGAAGCCCAGGACGAGCTCGCCGCCCCAACCCGACGATTCGCCGCGCAGCGGGTCTGAGACGGCTAGGAAGCTTCAGCGACCACGCCTGCCCCCGCTTCTTGACGCCATCAACACACGCTATCCGCGCGGGCGCGCGGCCGATGCCGCGATTTCCTCTAGCTCTTCTTTCGTGAATTCGTAGCGGCTCCCGCAATTGTGGCACACTAGTTCGGCGGGGTGCGGCCCTTCCTCTATCATGCTTCCCAGCTCGCCGCCCGTCATGGCGCCGAGGAACGAGGCGAAACGGGAGCGGGAGCAATCGCAATTGAAGACGGCCCGCGTCTCCGCGAGCACGTCCACCTCGAAGGCGCCGAACCATTCGGTGAGGAGATCCGCGCGGCTCCTGCCCTCCGCGAACCAGGTTCCGAGCGAGGGAAGCTCGGAGAGCCGGTCTTCGGCGTCCAGGATGTCGACATCCGACGCGCCCGGCATCGCCTGGAGGAAGAGGCCCCCGGCGCCGGCGATGCGACCCGCGGTATCGAAGCGCACGCTCGCCGCGATGGCCGTCCGAGTCTGCTCGGAACGGAGGAAGTATTCGGTCAAATCCTCGGCTATGCGGCCGTGCACTAGCTCGATATGTCCCGTGAAGGGTTCTTCCCCCGCGCTCGTACGGACAACGCTCAGGGTTCCCGAACCGATGAAGGGTTTGAGGTCGAAGCTTTCGAG
>JAEWSV010000286.1 GCA_023398155.1 Spirochaetota bacterium | reverse complement strand
GGCCAATACTGGGTCATCGACCAGGCGACCCGCGACGCGGCCGTCATCCTCAAGGAAACCCTGGAGGAGTTCAACATCGCCGCCGAGGTCACCGGCATCCGCAAAGGGCCGGTCATCACGATGTTCGAGATCCTGCCGGCCCCCGGCGTCAAACTCTCCAAGATCGTCAACCTCCAGGACAACATCGCCCTGCGCCTGGCCGCATCTTCGGTCCGCATCGTGGCCCCCATCCCGGGCAAGCACGCCGTCGGCATCGAGGTGCCTAACCGCAAGCGCAACATCGTCTCCTTCCGCGAGATGATCGAGGGGGAACTCGGCAAGGAAGCCAAGGAGACCAAGAAGGCCGAGATCCCGGTTATCCTCGGCAAGGACATCACCGGGGAGGCCCAGACCCTCGACTTGGTCCAGACTCCGCACCTCCTCATCGCGGGCGCCACCGGTTCGGGGAAGTCGGTCTGCGTCAATTCGATGATCCTCTCCATCCTCTACATGCGGTCCCCCGCCGAAGTGCGGCTCATCCTCATCGACCCGAAGATCGTGGAGCTCAAGCTCTACAACGATATCCCGCACCTCCTGACGCCGGTCATCACCGAACCCAAGCGCGCTTTCCAGGCCCTCCAATATTGCATCTACGAGATGGAGCGCCGGTACGCCCTGCTCGACTCCATGGGCGTGCGCGACGTCCGCAGTTACAACAAGCGCATCAGGGAACGGAACATCGCCACCGAGCGCCTGCCCTACATCGTGGTCGTGATCGACGAGTTCGCCGATCTCATGGCTACCACCGGCAAGGAGCTCGAGTCCACCGTGGCGCGGCTCGCGGCCATGAGCCGCGCCGTCGGCATCCACCTGGTGCTCGCGACCCAGCGCCCCTCCATCGACGTAATCACGGGCCTCATCAAGGCCAACATCCCGAGCCGCATCGCCTTCATGGTGGCCGGTAAGATGGACAGCCGGATCATCATCGACATGGTCGGCGCCGAAAAGCTCCTCGGCAAGGGCGACATGCTCGTCGCGAGCGCTTGGGATCCCTTCCCCATCCGCATGCAGGGCGCCTTCGTCTCCGAGGAAGAGGTGGAGCGGGTCGTGGAGTACGTGAAGACCCTCGGGGAACCCGACTACCTGGACGAGGAAATCTTCTACGACGAGGACGAGGAGGACGCGGAACCCTCCCTCTTCGGCGAGGAGGAGGACCCCCTCTTCGAGAAGGCCCTGGAGATCGTGCACCAGCAAGGCAAGGCTTCCGCGAGCTACATCCAGCGCCGGCTCAAGATCGGCTACAATCGCGCGGCGCGCCTCGTGGAGCTCATGGAAGACCGCGGGATCGTAGGACCGGCTCAAGGATCCAAACCCAGAGATTTGTTACGTGGAAGCTGATCGGCGCGGTCTTTCCAGACCGCGGGATCGTAGGACCGGCGCAGGGATCCAAGCCACGGGATCTACTCAGAGGGAGCTGAGGCGCCTGAGTCCGATGTTTTCCCCGCCGCGGTCGGAGGGCGACCGGGTTTGCAGGCGGGCGCGCGATAGGCTGGATGCCGGGATCCGGCGCCGGAAATGCCCGGGAACGAAAAAACTCATGGCGAGCAGATAGCCGCCGTGGTAGTATAAATCGTAGGTAAGGAGGGCGTATGAGTATCATTGGCTTACTGGTGGTGGTCATTCTCGTCATCGTCATCGTCCGGCTCATCTGAACGGTACCGTCACGATAGGCCGTGCTGATATCGGTGCGGCTTGTTCCCCGACGCTATGATGCCCATGCTCTCCGTGGTCTCGGTTTCCAAAGGATTCCCGCCAAAGAAAGAGAAAATTCTTACCGATCTCAGCTTTTCCATGGATAGGGGCGAAGTAGTCGCTCTTGTCGGAGAAAACGGCGCGGGGAAAACCACCTTGATCCGCCTGCTATCCATGGTCCTGCAGCCCGACGGCGGTACCCTTTCCCTGGATTCGGTGAAGTATCGGGAGAACCCCGCGTACGTGAAGAGTAAAATCGGGACTCTGTTTTCCGGCGACGGCTCGCTGTACGATCGGTTGAGCGCGAAGGAAAATATCGAATATTACGCCCGCCTCAACGGAATCCCGCGGGCCGCCTTCAACGCGACCCTCGAACTGCTTACGGAAGAGCTTTCGTTGGCGGGTTTCTTGAACCAGCGGGTGGGCACCTTCTCGCGCGGCATGAAGCAGCGTACCGCGATAGCCCGCACCCTGATCGCCGATCCCGCCTTCGTGATCCTGGACGAGCCTTCCACCGGCCTCGATATCATCGCGAGCCAATCGATAAAGCGGATCATCGCCCGGCTCAAGGCCGGCGGGAAGACGGTGCTGTTTTCTAGCCATAACGTGGATGAGATCTTCGCCTGCGCGGACCGGATCATCATCCTCCACAAGGGCCGGATCGTCTGCGATAAACCCGTCGAATCCTTCCGAAAGGATAGAGGGGCGGCGTTGACTTCCTACATCGAGGGCTAGCATGAAGTTTTTCGTCATTTTCAAAAAAGAGCTGATCGAGCAGATCCGGGACAAGCGGACGATCGTCGCGGCGGTATTCCTCCCGGCGGTCATCGTTCCGCTCCTGCTTTTCTTCATGACGCGGACCGCCGCCGGCGGAGATCTTCAGTCGCCGGTCCGCATCGCGCTTCGGGAAGCCCGGCCCCAGCTTGAGGACCGGATCTCCGCATCGTTCACGGACGCACGGTTCCTGTACGCTCCCTCCCTCGAGGATTCGGTCAAGGGCGGAGAGGCCGAGGCGGGTCTGGAACTCCAGGAGGCGGAAGGCCGCATAACGGGCATCGTCATCCATTACGACCCCTCCCGGACCGTTTCCGCCCTCGCGTACTCCAGACTCCAGAGCCTCCTGGCCGCCCTTTTCGCAGCTCCCTCGGCGGACCGGGTTCGGCTCACGGCGGCGGCGGTCCGCGGACAAAAGGAGAGCGAGACCCTGCTGACGCTCTCGGCGCTCTTGCCGGTATTCCTCATCATTTTCTCGGCCTCCTCCACGATGTCCAGCGTCATCGATCTCAGCGCCGGGGAGAAGGAGCGCGGAACGATCGAAACACTGATCACGTGCAACGTCGAGCGCAGGACGATCATCCTTGGGAAGACCTTGGCCGCGGCGGGGGTAGGCTTCACGGCGGTCGTATCCTTGCTCGCGGGACTCATCCTCGGATCGTGGATCCTTCCGAGGATCACCGGTGGATTGTCGCTCGCGGCTTCCGTAGGCTTCGGGAAGATCGGCATGATGTCGGTCGTGGCCGCGCTGTCTGTTTTGCTCTTCGCCGCCGCGGGTATGGCGATCGGCCTCTACGCCAAGTCGGTCAAGGAAGGCACCATCCTTACGCTTCCCGTGATCATCCTGGGCTCGGCCTTGTCGAGCGGTTTCGTCGGCGCCGATCCTTTTTCGATCGACCCCGTTTTCTACTTCGTCCCGATCCTGA
This sequence comes from Spirochaetota bacterium, assembly GCA_023398155.1. Lineage (GTDB taxonomy): Bacteria > Spirochaetota > Spirochaetia > Treponematales > Breznakiellaceae > JAEXTK01. The sequence continues at coordinate 1,140 of JAEWSV010000286.1, read as the reverse complement.
ATCTGGCTTGCATCGTCCGGACCCTGATATTCGCCCGCATCGATGTCCTCGCCTTCCTGATCGCGGCCGCCTCCAACCTATGTTACGCTTCGCTGTTCCTGCTTCTCAGCAACCATCTTTTGAAGAAAGAGACCGTCATCTGCCGAAGTTGAGAAGGAGTTCATCATGAAACGCATCAACGTAGCTATCCTCTTCGGCGGCAAGTCCGCCGAGCATGAAGTCTCGCTCCAGTCGGCCAAGAACGTGCTCGAGGCTATCGACAAGCAAACGTACAATCCCGTCCTCATCGGGATAGACAAGGCGGGACGCTGGCTTTTGAGCGACGAGTCCACCTTCCTCATCAACGAAAGCGACCCGAAGCTCATCGCCCTCAACAAATCGAGTGAACCCGTCACCTTCGCGCCCGAGAGCAACGGGGCGCTCTCCAGCCTCGCTGGATCGGCCGGGGCCGGGCTTCCGGTCGCCGCGGGCGCTCCGGCCATTGACGTGGCCTTTCCCATCCTCCACGGACCGATGGGAGAGGACGGTACCGTGCAGGGCCTCCTGAAGCTCGCCAACATCCCCTTCGTGGGCGCGGGCGTACTGGGATCGGCGGTGGGCATGGACAAGGACGTGATGAAGCGCCTGCTACGCGACGCGGGCATCCCCATCGCGAATTTCATCGCCCTCCGGTCGCACGATGCTCGGCCGCCCTTCGCCTCGGTGGCGGAAACCCTCGGCCTGCCGTTTTTCGTAAAACCCGCGAACATGGGGTCGTCGGTCGGCGTGCGCAAGGTGAGCGCAGAGGCCGAGTACGCCGCCGCCTTGGACGAGGCCTTCTCCTTCGACCTCAAGATTCTCATAGAGGAATTCGTGGAGGGGAGTGAGATCGAGTGCGCGGTTCTCGGGAACGAGCATCCTATCGCCTCGGGCCTCGGCGAGATCAGGTCGAACCACGAGTTCTATTCCTACGAGGCGAAGTACATCGACGAGAACGGCGCCGCGCTCGACATCCCCGCAGCCGTGGATGAGGCGACGACGGAGCGGGCCCGCGCGCTCGCGGTGGAGACCTTCAAGGTTCTCTGCTGCGAGGGCCTCGGCCGGGTGGACATGTTCCTGAAGCGGGACGGCGCCATCCTGGTCAACGAGATCAACACCATC
>JAEWSV010000277.1 GCA_023398155.1 Spirochaetota bacterium | reverse complement strand
CTCTATGGCGGCGTTCATGGCCAGGAGGTTAGTCGTGCCAGCGATGGAGGCGATCACCCTGACCGCGTCCAGCATACCCGCGCTCCGCGCGGAAATGGACTCGATGGCGAGGCGGACTTCTTCCAGCTTCTTCCGCCCTTCGTCGGAATCGCCCTGCAGTTTTCCCACCCCCGCCTTGGTCTGTTCGACGTGGCGCGAGATCGAGGCTATATTGCCGATCATCTCTTCGGTCGCCGCGGCGGTCTCGCGGATCGCGACCGCCTGTTCGCCGACCAGCGACTCAAGGACGCCCGCGAAAGAATCCAGCTCGAAGACCAGGGCCGCGACGCGCTCGGTGCAGCCGTTTTGATCATCGACCCGTTCTCCCGACTCGCCGGTGAGGGAAACGATGTCGCGGATGGCCTCTTGGGTCTTCCGGGTCTCCGCCGCCAGCGCGGCGCTCTGGCGGTCCATGCCTTCCAGGGATGAGCGGAGACGCGCCGCTAAATCCGCGTATTTCCGGCTCGCCTCGTCGAACGCAGCTTGCTGCGACTTCAGTAGGCGTTCGATGGTGATCGGGATCTGGAGGAGGATAGCGCCGAAAGCCAAAAGATACATGCTCTTATAGAATTGTCCGCTCGGTTTTACGAGCGGCGCCGCCTCGAACAGCGCCGGAGAGACGCGCGGCAGCGTGAGATAGAACACGCCGTTGAAGCAGATGATAGAGAATAGGGTCGCGTATATGATGAGCGGCCGATCGTGCCTGAAGCAAGCGATCAGGATGGCGACGGGATAGAGGAGCACGATCGCGGTGGTCGCCGCGCCGGAGCTGTACTGGAAAAGGGTCGTCGTCAGGATGGTGAAGGAAACCAGGAGCACATCCACCGAGACCGATAGGTATTTCAGGAAGCGGAAGTCGCCCTCCCTCTTGAGCATCAGCCGAACGAATACGTTATAGGCGGCCGCGGAAGATACGGTGACCATCGCCCATCGTCCCGCTATCGTCTGGTCCGGCATGAGGATCTGGACGACGGCCATGGCGGACAAGAAGCCTAGGATGATCCAGCGAATTACGTAGGCGGTGTGTTCGCCGCGTCGGCATTCGGTCTTGTATAGGGAATCGAAGATGCCCATTTGGTTGCTCCCCTTTGGTGCTAATCCATCAAGTATCACGTCGCGCTATAGGCGCTGTCAAATGGACCCGGTTCCTCGCATCGCGACGCGGTAAAACCCTTCTTGGGCTCTCGATCCGGACCGCGTTTCCCTTCCTGCATCGGTGCGGGAGGGGAACGCGAGCGGGATTCGGAATATCCGCGGGCCGGGCTTCCTGATTTGACGGGCGATACCTGCTCGGCTAGAGTACAGGTAGGGTGAGAGCGGGGTATATCATGGATGGAATGCAGAGAAAAGTTTCTCTCGGGTTCTCGCATGAGGAATTCGATCCGGGGCTCCATATATGCCAAATCGTGAACGGCGATGAGGAGCGTATCGAGGCCATCCTCAAATTCGTCGCCTCCGGCCTCGAAGCGGACGAGAACGTCGCCTGCTACTCGAACGAAGTCGATCCTCCGTTGCTGGAATCGGCCATGCCTCCCACCAAGCCGACTTTCGCCGAAGCCCGTAATCGGGGCATGTTCAGCCACGCGCGTACTTCTTCCGTCTATTTCAAGGACGGGCGCTTCGATCCGGATCGGATGGTGGCGCTGCTCGCTGAATTCCTCCGGGAAGCCCTCTCCGCGGGGAGGAGCGGCGCCCGGGTCATCGGAGAAATGGCGAGCGAGGTCCTCTCCATGCCGGGAGGATCGCGCCTCCTGGAGTACGAATCCAAGATCACTCTTTTACTCCGCGGGAAGCCGATGACCGCCGTCTGCCAATACGACGCTCGCCTCTTCGACGGGAGCACGATCATGGACGTCCTCAAGGTCCATCCGCTCATGATCGTGCGGGGCGCCATAGTGCGGAATCCCTTCTTCACCCCGCCCGAGGAATACCTCGCATCGGAGTGATATGCCGCAAGCTGAAGCCCTCGGCAACTTGCTCCTGATGCAGAATATGGTGGTCGGTCTCCCCGACACCGTCTCCATACAGAATTTCGTGTCCCGCGGGCTCTCGTTCTTGCCGGGCGTACGCTCGGTTTCTTTCGCCGAGCCGGGCGGCGACGAGCGCCGACCGCAGAGCGCCCGCTTCGAATACCGGCTGCAGGTGGGCCCGTCGGACTACGGGACGCTGAGCATCGAGACCGAGGATCCCGACGGATTCCGCGAATTCGATCCCTATCTGAAGAACTTCGTCTTCATGGTCTCCATCATCCTTGAAGAACGTCGCCAACGCTGGGAAAACGAGGAATCCCGCCGTCTTTTAGAGAGCCGCGTCCTTGAGCGTACGGCCCAACTCCAGGAAGCCTTGCGGACGAAGGACGTCCTGCTGCAGGAATTGTTCCACCGTACGCGGAACGGAATGCAACTCATCGTCTCGCTCTTGGACATCAAGGCCGGAGGAGTCGACGATCCGTCGGCGAAGGTAATCCTCCTGGATATGAAGAACCGGATTTTCGCCATGTCCCAGGCCCATGAGCTCTTGTATCGGAGGAATGATCTTTCCCGCATCGACGCGGCCGAATACCTTCGGAGCCTCGTCGCGGCTGTCGAACGGGATTACTCCGACGGTTCCGGACGGATACGCTGCGAAGTATCCGTACCCGGCGGGCTCATCCTCCTCATCGACCTCGCGGTTCCGCTCGGCATCGTGATCATCGAGCTGCTCTCCAACGCGTTCAAATTCGCCTTTCCGGGAGACCGGAAAGGATCGGTCCGAGTCGAGCTCGAACCCACCGATGAAGGGATCTTGGCTTTGTCGGTCCGGGACGACGGGATCGGCCTTCCCGAAAGCTTCGATTTCCGTAAGGACGGAAGCACGGGCATGGAGAACGTGGCGGTCATAATCGAGGGCCAACTCGGCGGATCGATCTCCCTGGAGGCGGATCCCGGGCTCCACTGGCGCGCGGCATTCCGCTCGGATATCCATTTGCCGAGGGTCTAGGCGCCCCGTTTACCGCGCGGCCTTACGGCCGCGCCGGAACGCCGAACGGATGCGGCGCGGCCTTCGCTCCGACCTTAAGCCGCTTCGGTCCCGGTCGTGTCGTAGTACCGTAGTGTGCTGAGGATGCCGAGGATGAGCAGTACCGCCGTGAGCGCGAAGGGCAGGGTGCGGGAAACGCTCGAGAGGAGGCCGCTGATCCACCCGAAGGGGGCGGTCGCCATCATGATGATCATGTGTTGGATCGCCATGACCCGCGCGCGTTCGTTCTTATCCACGTGGAGGGCGACGAGGGACTCCGCGAGCATCGCGAGGATACCCGCTCCGAAGCCGTCGAAGACCAGGGAAAGGCAGAGGACGGCGTAACCTGCCGGAGCCAAGGCGCCCTGGGGCGCCGGGATGGACGCCAGGACGCACTGCCCGACGAAGTAGGACGCGAAGCCCAGGAGGAGCGGCTTCTTGAGGCTCGCGGAGGCGGTGACCTTGGGGATGACCGTGAAGAGGAAGAACATGGCGAGGACCGAACGGAGCATGGGGAAGAAGGGCAAAGCCGCGTCCGGCACCAAGAGCTTCTTGCTCGCGAGCACCTGCCAGAAGGTGGTATTAACCATGCCGACGGCGCCGACGAGGGCGGCGATGACGAGGGAAAAGATGCTCCCCCGCGATCCGGCGATGATCTTGAGCACCCCGCCGTAGCCGGCCATGAGCGAGAAGATGCTTTTGCCCTTCGTTTCCCTCATCCTCACCACGCCGGTCGCCGTCTCATGGGAAGCCGCGTAGAGGATGATGAGCTTGGTCGTCATCACCACGAAGGCGTTCAGGTACAGGATACGCACGGCCGGGACGAGCGAATAACGCGCGACGAGGAAGCTCGCTATCGGCGCGAACAGGGCGGAGAGCTGGCCCGCCACGATCACGAGGGAGTAGACCTTGGTGATGTTCTCCTTTTCGACGTCTTCGACGAGGAGGCAATCCCAGGAATTCTGCGTTACCTTCCAGACGCCGTTGACGAGCTGGGCGCCCAGGAAGAACCAGAAATTCCGCGCGAACATCCAGATGAGGCAGGGAACGCACCACGCGAGGAAGTCGAAGATCGCCGTGGTCCGTCTCCGGCCGAGCTTATCGGTGATCACGCCGCCGAGGAGGCCGAATACCACCTGCGAAAGCATGCCCACGGTGGTGAGGAGGCCGATTTCCGCGTCCCGTAAGCCGAGCGCGAGCATGTAGACCGATGCGTAGGGGAGGCAGAGCATCATCGAAAGGCCCCACATGGGCTCCGTATACACGCAAGCTCGAGCGTTGCCCTTGAGCCCCGTCAAGGTCCGCCACAATGAAGTATCCGATTGTTTCATATGCTATCAATTAAACCAGCGATTCGGCGGGCTGTCAAAGGTTCCCGTCTCCCAGGGCTTATGCCCTATACCGGTCGCCGATGACGGCCTTCGGCTGCAAACCCTTGGAGATGAGCATGTCGAAGAATCGGGCGATGGCGTCCACCCGGTCTATCGCAATTATGGACTGGATGAGCCCCGGCCCGGCCTGCTCTTTTACGAGATCCAGGAGATAGCCGACGACCTGGAATACGTCCTCTTCCAGGGGAACCGGGAAGCTGTTCTCATACGTATACTCATCGCGCAGGCGATCGGCCGCGATTTCCGCGGCGCGAACCTCGGTACCTTCCGATAAAGCCTATCGGCGTTCCCCGCTCCCGTCAAATCGGCCTATACTGTCCATAATCTTTCATAGAGGTCGGCATGAATAGAGCCCGCATACTGTCCGCTGCGCTTTTCATTAATTCCCTGATGAGTCTCCCGGTCTCCGCCGACGGTCTTCTTTTCACCCGCGGCGTGAACCTCACCGAATGGTTCCAGGCGCGGTCCCCCAGGTCGATCCAGTTCACCCGGTACGCGATCGAGGACTTCCGCGACATCAAGAGCCTCGGCGCCGACGTGATACGCCTGCCGATCAACCTGCACGCGATGACGAGCGGTAAGCCGGATTATACTCTCGACCCGCTCTTCCTGGAATTCCTGGACCGGGCGGTGGACCTGGCGGAGGAGACGGGGCTCCGCATCATCCTGGACAACCATACTTTCGATCCCATCGAGCCGACTCCGAAGGACATCGAGAGCATTCTCCTCAAGGTCTGGCCGCAGATGGCCGCACATTTTAGGGGCCGTTCGGACCTCGTGCTCTACGAGGTCCTCAACGAGCCGCACGGCATCGACCCGGCGAAGTGGGGAAAGATCCAGGGCAAGGTGGTGGAGGCGATACGGAAGATCGATGCCGTACATGCGATCGTCGTGGGGGCCGCCAACTACAACAACATCCACGACCTCGCGCGGCTCCCGAAATACGCGGAAGCCAACCTCATCTATACCTTCCACTTCTACGATCCGATGCTGTTCACGCACCAGGGCGCGGCCTGGACCGGGCCGTCGCTCGCTGAACTCTCAGGCGTGCCGTATCCGCCGGAGGCGGGTCCGATCCCGCAGGTGCCGAAGAGCCTCAAGGGCACGTGGTGGGAGGAGCGGCTTTCGGCCTACGGCAAGGAAGGTTCCCCGGAACAGGTCAAGAAGACGCTGGACTTGGCCACCGCGTTCGCCCGGGAACGTGGAGTCAGGATCTTTTGCGGCGAGCTCGGCGTGTACAAGCCGAACAGCGCGGACGCCGACCGCGTCCGCTGGTATCGCGAAGTACGCTCCTACCTTGAAAGCGCGGGCGTCGCCTGGACGACCTGGGATTACCACGGCGGCTTCGGCCTGTTCCGGCCCCTCGCGGGCGGGCGGTTCCGCAACGATCTGGACGTTCCTCTCGTGGAGGCCCTGGGCTTCACCGCTCCGAGCCAGGAGCCGTGGAGCAAGCGGCCGGAGACCGGGCCCCTGACGGTCTATGAGGACTATCCCGCGCCGGGCATCCTCGTCGAAGGTTGGCAAAAATCGGGATCGGTCGATTTCTACGCGGCGTCGGCACCCGCCTCCGGACGCTATTCCATCGCGTGGAAAGACGGGGCACGCTACGACTCCTTCGTGTTCCAGTTCCCTACGCCGGTGGACCTCTCCCAGCTCGTGAAGGAAGGCTATGGGCTCCAGTTCATGGCCCGCGCGGCCGGGGCGCCGATCAAGATAGATGTCCGTTTCATGAACGGCGAAGCCGAGAGTGCGGACCTGCCCTGGCGGATGGTATGGACGCTGGATTCGGGCCCGGTTCCCGCGGACGGGGCCTGGCACGCGGTCCGTATTCCCCTCTCGGCGATGACGGACGCGGGAGCCTGGAAGACCGCGGAACAAAAGTGGTACCCCGCGGAAGGCAAATTCTCCTGGGCGGACGTGGTCGGCCTCCAGTTCGCGGCCGAGCACCAGGGCTTCAAGGGTACCCTGATCGAGTTCGATGATATCCGGATCGTGAAGTAGGCGGAGGCGCGGCGGCCTCCGCAGCGCAGGCGGCGCGGTCGGGCACCGAAACCGGTGGGGCCGCCGCGCGCGGACCGGTTGTCCACTCGGGCATATGGCGGCTATATTTATCGCGTAGAGGAGATTCGCGAGGAGGAGCCATGCCGAACCCCAAGGTCGTCGGAACTTCGGCGGTAAAGCCGGACGTCCGCTACACGGTGGCCGACTATCGGACCTGGCCGGACGAGGAACGCTGGGAGCTCATCGACGGCATCGCGTACAGCATGAGTCCGGCGCCGCGCAGCGCCCACCAACGCATGTCGCGTATGCTGTTCTCAAGGATTGATGCCTTCCTTGAAGGCAAGAGTTGTGAACCTTTTTATGCGCCCATAGACGTGTTCTTGCCGCACCCCGGCGAATCAGGGGAAGAGGAGAACACCGTGGTGCAGCCGGATATCCTCGTGGTGTGCGATCCCGCAAAAGTGGCCGATGAAGGCATCCGCGGCGCGCCCGATTTCGTCGTGGAGATACTCTCGGACACCACCGCCTACAAGGACCTCAACGAGAAGAAGGACTTGTACGAGTCCCACGGCGTGCGGGAATACTGGATCGTCAAGCCGGCCGACGGCAGCGTCCTGGCCTGGCGCCTGGAGGACGGCCGCTACGCGCCGGTGAAGGAGTACCGCGGCGAGGAGCCCGTGGACTCCGTCGCCTTGGCCGGCTTCGTCTGGCCGCCGCGGCGCCGCCCGTCCTGAAAAGGGTCACAGGAACCGGTGGATGCGCCGCGCGCTCAGGAGCTCGGTGTTCATGCCCGCCTCGTGGAGGCCGCCGGAATAACGACCGTGTTCCATCTTGACGCAGAGGTCCACCACCGCCACGAGGCCCGCTTTCTTGGCGAGCTCCGCCGCTTTGATGTTGTTGATGCGGAGCTGTTGCCAGAAGCCCTTGGCCCCGACGGCGATGGCTTCGGCGGCCAGGGCTTCGCATTCGGAAGCGGGCCGGAAGACGTCCACCAGGTCAACGGGGAAGGGTATGTCGGAGAGGCTGCGGTAGACCTTCTGGCCCAAGATTGAGTCGGCCTTGGGATTCACGGGCACCACGGTGTAGCCCGCCGACTTGAGGTAGCTCGCCACGAAATAGCTGGACTTTTGGGCGTCGGCGGAGAGGCCCACCATCGCGATGACGCGGAATTCGTTGAGCGCCTTCACGATCTCGTCCCGGTTCTGGAACTTTTCCTTCTGCTCTGCGGTGAGTACGCTGTTCAGGCGGACAGCGCACGAAACGCCTGATCCAAGTCCCATAGCAAATCCTCCACGGTCTCGATGCCGACGGAAAGGCGGATGAGTTCGGGGCCGACGCCCGAAGCGACGAGTTC
>JAEWSV010000229.1 GCA_023398155.1 Spirochaetota bacterium | reverse complement strand
CGCCTTTTACCGCCGCGGTTTCACCGAAGAATGGAGCGCGGGCGCCTTCACCCACCTTGAGAGGGACGGCCGGACGGCCGGCCTGGAATCGGTGAACTCCTTCGCGTTCGGTTCCTTCCAGTCGACGGTAGCGGCGAGTAGGACTCTCCTCCGTTCGGAAAGGGAGAGCGAGTACCGGCCTTGGGGCTTCCGCGGTTCCCTGACCTATCGATTGACCCTTCCTCGGTCAGCCATATCCTCCGTGCTCCTGAGCGGCGCCCTCCTCTCGCGGTACTACTCCTCCGCCGGTGCTCTGGAGTCGGTGAACCGGTATTTCGGGGACGCCGCTTCCTCCCTCGGCGTACGTTTCGGGGAAAACGCGTTCGCTTCGTTCGGCCTCCGGGGCAGATTCGCAACGGAAGGCGCGGACAATACCCTGAGCCTCTCCGTATCCGGCCGAACCAGCTTCAGCAGGTCCCTACAACTCTTCCTCGGTCTCCGCTTCAACCTCTCCGGCGACGAGACGGACGGCGTCCAGAGCACCGTCACGTTGACGTACTTCCCCCGCGACCGGCCGTACCTCAGGGGCTCGGCGACCCAGACCATCGGGGAGACAGCGAGCTCCGTGGAGTTATCGGGGGAGGGGGCGGAATCGGGGAACGCCTTCCGCTGGAGCGCGGCCGCCGCCGCCATCCCCGAAGCCGATCGGCCGTACCGCGTGGACGGCTCGGCGCGTTACGGGGGAAACCGCGGCGCGGTCCAGTTCCAGGGGCACGGCGACGGGGGCGCCGCCGAATCCGGCTACCGGATCGAGGGAGGCGGGGAAACCGCCCTTCTCTTCGCGGGGAACACCTTCGCGATCGGAAAGCCCGTGAACGACAGTTTCGTGTTGGTCGGTAAGCACGAATCGATGGGCGACGCGATCGTCGGCGTACGGTCAGGCGAGACGTGGAGAGCGCGGACGGGCGCGCTCGGGCCGGCGGCCGTCGGCGGCTTGACCTCGTATCGTTTCCAGCGCATCGATCTGGAGGCGGAGCGGGTCCCCGCGGAGACGGATACGGGAGACCTCTCCCGCCTCCTGTTTCCGACGTACCGCAGCGGCTATGCGGTTACGGTCGGTACGGGCGCGGCCATCTACGCGGGAGGCATACTGACCGATCAAGCGGGAGAACCCATCGCGCTCGCGCCGCTTGAGGCGCGGGCCGAAGACGGGACCGGGATAATTCGATTTTTTACCGACGAAAGCGGTATGTTCGAGGTGTACGGCCTGAAACCGGGTAGGTGGGAACTCGTATCGCCCAAGGACGGCGCTCGCGCGCTCCTTGAGATCCCACGGGATGCCGTCGGCTACCTGGATATCGGATCGATGAGGATGGAACGACCATGAACTTGAACGGAAACGCGCGCCGGCTCTGCCTCGCGGCGGTAGCCCTTTACTTTGCCTTCCCCCTCTTCGGCCAAACGGCCGTGATGTACTACGTACCCGGCCTCCATTATCAGACCTATTCCTCGGACTCGTCGTTTTCCCAGACCTTTCAATTTTCCGTAGCCCGGAACGGCCAGGGCGACATCGACTTCTTCGTTACGGTGGACGGCGGCCTCTCCAACTCCTTCCAGCCGCGCTATGCCGTCTCCGGGACGAACCGGATCGAGTACTACATCTACGACAACCTCACGGCCCGCAACGTCCTCAAGTCGGGAGCCGGCGTTTCCGCGCCGAACGTCATCATCGGCGGTTTCAACGATCCTACCTCGTGGTACGAGACCACGACCGCTTCCTATTCCATCTACGTGCCCGCGGGCCAGTTCCTGCCGTTGGGCGAGTACCGCGACACGTTGACCTTCACGCTCTACACCGGCTCGCCCGCCAACTACAATCCGTCCTCGGCGGTAAGCCTGACGGTTCCCGTGGTCCTGGCCACGTCCCGGTACCTCGGCGTCCGGTTGACGAGTCCGGGAGGCACCTACGCGTCGGGATCCCAAGCTTATACGCTCAATTTCGGGAACCTCTGGCAGGGGCTTACCAAGGAACTCGACATGGTCGTGAGCTCCACGATCTACTTCGACATCGCGTTTGGCTCAAGCCGCGGCGGGAACCTGGGCTTGGAGGGAGGGAGCGACCTGGTTCCCTACACGCTCCGGATCGACGGCGATCCGGTGGACCTATCCTCGGGGTGGACGTACGCACTAGAGGATGAAGAACCAACGATCGGCGGACAACGATCCTACCGGATCGAGGTGGAGATAGGCGACGTGACCGGCCACGACGCGGGGACCTATCGGGATAGGATCACGGTGAGCGTCATCTCCAACTGATCCCCTTTCCCGAGCGCGCGCTTCGATGTACCATGCGGCCATGGGCCCGATCGATTTCCATACCCACGCCTTCCCCGACGCTCTGGCGCCGACGGCCATCGCCAAGCTCATGGCGAGCGGCAAGGAGGAGAATCTCCGCGCTCACCACGACGGAACCGTAGCGGGGCTCGTAGCCGCCATGGACGCGGCCGGCGTCGCGTTCTCAGTCGTGGCCTCCATCGCCACCAAGCCGACGCAGAACCGAGCCATCCTTGAGTGGTGCGTCGCCGTGCGCGAAGGCGAACGGAAGCGGGAAGGCGGCGGGCGCCTTGTGCCGTTCCCTTCGGTGCACCCGGCTTCGAGCGACGCGGAAGAGGCGGTGGATCGGGCGGCGGAGGCGGGCTTCAAGGGCCTCAAGTTGCATCCCTATTACCAGGACGCGGCCTTGGACTCCCCTGCGGTGATTCGCCTGGCGAGGCGCGCGGCGAAACGCAAGCTCATCCTGCTCTGCCACAGCGGCTACGACGCGGCCTTTCCCTCCGACCCCGTCGCTTCGCCGCCCAAGATCCGCGCGCTCCTGGACGCGTGTCCGGACCTCACGCTCGTGGCCGCCCACCTCGGCGGCTGGAAGGACTGGGAGGCCGCCCGGGACCTGCTCGTCGGGCTGCCGATCTATCTGGATACGAGCTTTTCCCTGAACTACCTCTCCCGCGACGCGGCCCTGGAATTCCTGGCGGCGCACCCTCGCACCCATCTCCTCTTCGGCTCGGATTCCCCCTGGGACGACCAGCGCTCCTCGCTCTCCCGCCTCGCGGAAATCGGCCGCGGCCTCGGCTTCGGATGGCTCGATGCGGTGACTTCCGCTAACGCCCGCGCCCTGCTCGGCCTCTGAGCTTTTCCCCGACGCGGCGGACGCGTCCCTACAGCACGGTATCGCGCAAGGTTTCCACCTCCGCGGCCAACGCGCGCTCGGGATCGCCGCCGGCCCGCTTGATTTCTAGATACCGCAGGAGCTTCCCGTGCCGCTCGGCGGTGATGGGCCAACGCGCCATGACGAGGATTCCGACGCCGAGCAGCAGCGCCGGCACGAAGGCGACGGTGGCGCGGATCATCCAAGCCAGGCTGTCCGGTTGGGCCTGGTAAACGTAGGTTTCGGAGAGTCCGGACACGCTCTTGATCGGCGCGACGAAACCCGCCCAACCGAGGGCGGCGAGGAAGAGGGCGTTCGCTACGGCCGAGGCGCATTTCCGCACGAAGGTTTGAACGCCGGAGAAGGTGCCTTCCATCCGGCGCTCGAAGTAGAGTTCCCCGACGTCGGTGACGTCCGCGAAGAGGCTATTGAGGAGTACCACGGGGAAGGCCATCGCGATGCCCAACAGGGCGGCCACCAGGAAGATGAGGGGGCCGGTCTGCGGCGTAAGGAAGATCGTGGATAGGCAGACGACGATCCAGAGGACGCAGCCCGCGATGCAGGCGGCGCGCTTTCCGATGCGTTTCGCCGCGGGAGCGGTCAGGAGGGCCGCGAGGATCTCCACGACGATGAGGATGCCGAGGACCGCGGAGAAGTCGTCGGGCCGCTTGAGGACGTAGGTCATGTAGAACTGGAAGGCCGTGGTGATGAGGTCGAGCGACACGAAGACCGCGAGGTAGAAGACGACGAGGCGCCTGAAGGACCGGACGCGGAAGGACTTGGCCATGAGCGCCCAGCCGAAGTCCTTGGAGGGAGCGGCGGCGAAATCGGGCCGTTCCTTGACGCCGAGGATAACGGCGACGTAGGGCAGGGCGAAGATGAGGCCGACGATGACGGCCATCGCGAGATAACCGCTCGCGTAGCTTCCGGTCGCGGCCGACACCGACTTCACGATGGCGAGCGGTAGGATGGCGCACATGAGGGAAGAGCCCAGGGAGAAGATCATGCGCACCGTGTTCACCGCGTTCCGTTCGTTGTAATCGAGCGTGATCTCGGCCGCCAGCGACATGTAGGGCACCATGACGAGGGTCGCCACCGTGTTGTAGAAGAGGTAGCCGGCCATGACGTAGGCGACCTTGAGCGCCTCGTTCCCGATGGCCGCCGGGTACCAGATCCAGATCATGGACACGACGATGAGGGGGATGCCCGCGATGAAGTAAGGCTTCCTGCGCCCGAGGCGCGTCCGCGTCGCGTCGGTGATCGAGCCCATGAGGGGATCGCTCACCGCGTCCCATAGCCGGGCGGTCATCATGACCACCGCCGCCCACCCGGTGCCGATGCCGACGATGTTCGCCAGGTAAAACGCGTAGAGGAAGTTAATGATGTTGAAGGAGCCGCCGCCGTAGATGTCGCCCAGGCCGTACGCCAGCTTCACGCCGAAGGGAACGTGTCCGTTCCCAGAGCCGTTGTTTCCGGATGCCATGATGGCCCTAATACTAAACCTATTCGCAATGAATTGGAGCGACAAGTAACACGAATTAGGTTTATGCTTTACCTTGGCGCCTTTCGAAAAACCGATGAGGAAGGATATTGGCC
>JAEWSV010000102.1 GCA_023398155.1 Spirochaetota bacterium | reverse complement strand
ATTGCTCTTCATGGACGAACCGACGGCCTCCCTGGACGAGGACGCGGTGGACGTGCTCATCGGCATCCTCGCGGAACTCAAGGAGGCGGGTAAGACCCTCATCGTGGTGACTCACGACGCGCGGCTCATCGCGCGGGTGGCCGATCAGCTCTGCGTCGTCGCGTCGGGTAAGGTGTCGGGGTTCGGGCCCGCGGCCCAGGTGGCGCCCCTCGTCGGCGGCGAACTCTATAAGAGCATCCGCGCGGCGCGATCGGCGGACGCTTCACTTGACGGACGCGAAGGGCGCGCCTAGAGTGGACGCGATATGAAATTGCGCGTTCGGTACGCGGATCAGGTCGTAGGAGCCTTCGTCCTCATCGCCTTCGCCATGCTATCGTTCATCCTCGTGGCCGTCGGCTCGGAGCAACGATGGTTCGCCCGCGATTATCGCTACGAATCGAGGTTCACCTCCAGCGCGGGCATGACCGCGGGGACGCCCATCCTCCTCGCCGGTTTCCAGGTCGGAAGGATCAGCTCCATCTCCCTGAACGAGCGGAACGAGGCCGAAGTCGTCTTCGTCATCTACGATACCTTCGTGGACAAGGTGCGCGAGAATTCCATCCTGGAACTCGTCACGAGCCCCGTCGGGCTCGGGAGCCAACTGCTCTTCCATACCGGCAAGTCGGAGCGCGTCCTCCCTGAACGGTCGTTCATACCGTCGTTCGATATGCCTGAGGGGCGCCGCCTCGTGACGGACGGGCTCGTTAACCGGCCGCCCAAGGACGATACGATCACGCAACTGCTTTCCAACATCAATCCCCTCGTAGAGAACGTGAACAGCGCCGTGGTCCAGCTGGATAAGGTCCTGGTCCAGGTGAACGGCGCTATGGCGGGGACGGGGACCGGCCCGGTGTCAGAGGCCCTGGTCGACGCCGCGTCTACCGTGGAGGGCATCAACGCCCTCGTCGCGGAGCTCAACCGCGCCATGAAGGACGTGACCCCGGACTTGGACGGCATCGTCAAGGACGTGGCCTCCGCGACCGATTCCTTCGCGACGATCGGCAAGAATTTCGAGAAGACGAGCGCCGCGTTCGCCGATCCGACCGGGATCGTGCCGCGGCTCCTTGACCCGAAGGGGTCGCTCAAGACGCTTCTTGACGACAATAACGTTCTCTTCAACCGCCTCGACAGTTCCCTCGGTTCGATCGAGGGGACGCTCGGCAACCTGGAGGGCGCCACCGCGGCGCTCGCCGACCAGATGCCGCAAATCGCGGCCACGATAGAGGAGGCGCGGAAGGCGATCGTCTCCGCGCAGGACGTCATGGAAGGCCTCAAGAACAATCCGCTGCTCCGCGGCGGCATCCCGGAGCGGGTCGGTCCGCAGTCGGCGCCGACGAGCCTCCGCACCACGGACTTCTAGCATGAAACATACGCGCGCGTTCCGCCCCAGGGTAGTCGCGGCCGCCATCGCCGCGGCCGTCCTCGCCGCGTCCTGCTCTTCGGCGCCCAAGGCGCCCCCCATCGTCCTGGAGACGAGGAACCAGGCGGCGCAATTCGTGCTGCTCGGCGCCAAGGCCTTGCGGGAAGGCCAGACGGCCTCGGCCAGGACCTTCTATACGGAAGCTTACCGGCTCTACACCGCGACGGACGACGCGGAGGGCCGTATCCGGGCCCTCGACGGGCTCGGCCGGCTTCCCGAGGCCTCCGCCGCCGACCTCTGGCGTACCGCGGCCGAGGTGGCCGCCGATTCGGCCGATGCCAAGCTCGTCGCGCTCGCGTCGCTCCTGGACGCGGAACTCAAGCTGCGGAGCGCGGACGAGGCCGATTTACGCCGAGCCTTGGAGACGGCGCGCGGCGGCGCCCGGATCCTCTCCGACCAGAGCCGGGACAGCGCGCGGGCCCTCCGATTGGCCGGAGCCGCGGCCAAGGCCCTGAACGACTATCCCCTGGCCCTCGATCTTTTGGACCAAGCCGCCGGCATCGATCTCAAGGATAAAGCCTTCATTGAGTACGCTTCGGACCGGTATATCGCCGCGTCCGTCCATTCCAAGGCCGGCGATTATCCGGCGGCCCGCGCCGCCCTCCAAGACGCGCTGGAGAGCGACAGGCGCGCCGAGCACCCCGCGGGGATCGGCGGCGATTACTTCGCCCACGGCCTCATCGCGGAGAAAACGGGGGACGCCTCGGCCGCCTCGCGGTACTTCGGCCGAGCCGCCGAGGTTTTCCGGGCCGCCCGGCTCGATGATCGTGCGGCGGAGGCGGAGAGCCGACGTAACGCCGTAGCGCAGGGCGCCGAGAGCGCGGCGCAGGGCGCCGAGAATCCGGGGCAAGGTGCGGGAACTGCGACACCACCTGAGGGGGCAGTAAAATGAGCACGGGAAAGGCCGTCGAATCCGGTAAATCTTACAAGTCCGAACTAGTGGGGGTTTTCGGATATCCGGTGGCCGAGAATCCGACCGTCGTCATGATGGAGGCGGGTTTCCGCGCCCTGGGCCTCGACTGGCGATACCTTACTCTGGAAGTGAAGCCGGAACGGCTGGAAGCGGCCGTGGATGGGCTCCGGGCCTTCGGCCTGCGGGGCTGTAACCTCACCATCCCGCATAAGGTCGCGGTCCTGAAATATCTGGACGAGGTGGCGGAGGATGCCGCCCTCATCGGCGCGGTCAACACCGTCGTCCGAAAGGGCGACCGGCTGCGGGGGGAAAACACGGACGGGAAGGGCTTTCTGGCTTCGCTCACCGCGGAAGCCGGCGTGGATCCCGCAGGAAAGCGGATCGTGGTGCTCGGCGCGGGCGGCGCGGCGCGCGCGATAACCGTGGAGCTGGCTTTGGCCGGCGCATCCCGCGTCACCGTGGTGAACAGGAGCGTCGACCGGGGCGGGGCCCTCGTCGCGGCCTTGAACGAAGGAACGCCGGTCAAAGCCGATTTCGTCCCCTGGACCGGCCCCTACGCCCTGGAGGCTGATATCGACGTGCTCGTCAACGCGACGTCCATCGGTCTTTTCCCGGACGTCACGCAAAAACCGGAGCTCGACTATTCCACGATACGGCGCGGCCTCGTCGTCTGCGACGTCATCCCCAACCCGCCGCGGACTGCCTTCCTCGCCGAAGCCGAGAAACGCGGCGCGAAGACGCTCGACGGCCTCGGCATGCTCGTGAACCAGGGCACGATCGCCTTCAAGCTCTGGACCGGCCTTGATGCCCCTGCCGCGGCCATGCGGGCGGCCCTCGCCGCCGAATTCAGGGTTTGATCCTTGGGTCGCGGCAGCGAACCCGCCTGTCGCACTGGCGTACCCCCCCCGCCTCACGGGCGTACGCCCTCCTAGTCCTCAGCGCAATCCGTCCGCTTCGCGGCGTCCGCTTCGGCCTGCAGTGCAGCGGTCCCAAGAGGGTGCTGCGTCCCGGCAGACAGGGCCTGCGCCGCTAGCGAAGCTTGCGCCGCTAGCGAAGCTTGCGCCGCTAGCGAAGCTTGCGCCGCGCCCCGCCCGCCGGCGAATTCCGCCGCCTGCGTGTACGTCTTCCGGTAGTCCTGTGGTGAAAGTC
>JAEWSV010000203.1 GCA_023398155.1 Spirochaetota bacterium | reverse complement strand
GGTGAATGGATATGCCCCGCGGCCACGCAGACTTGGTTCTTGCAGGGGGATTGTACGACGCGGGCCGCTCCCTCATGGATTTCCACCTGCGTGGTCCCCAGAGGTCCCTCGACCCGTACCGTTTCCTCCGCCTTGATGGGGTACACCCAGGTGCGGCCTCCCGCCTCGATGACGACGCGCGCCTCGTCGCCTCCGCCGAACGCGGAGGCGTATACCGAAAGCGCCGATACCGTCGTCACCGCGACGGCGACTCCTATGGCAAGGAAATCGTAGGGGCGGAGCCGTGAACCGTGCGGACGGCCCATGGATGGAGACTTCTCTAGTGGCAACCGCCGCCGCAACCGCAGCCGGAGGCTTCGCCGTCTTTACCGCAATCGCAATCGGCCGAACCGTCCGTACCGCAGCCGCCGCCGCAACCGCAGCCCTGGTGCTCATGGTGGGGGTGGCCGTGCTGGAGCTCTTCGGCGCTGGCGTCGCGGATGGCCATGACCTTCACGTCGAAGCTGAGGTCCATGCCCGCGAGCGGATGGTTGGCGTCGACGGTCGCCATTCCGGCGGCCACCTTGGTGACCGTCACGAGGCGCGAGCCGTCGGCGGTTTCCGCCTCGAACTGCATGCCCGCTTCGACTTCGCCGGCTCCCTGGAACCGGTCCAGCGGAACGTTCACGACGAGGGATTCGTCGCGCTCGCCGTACGCTTCGGCGGCGGCCACGGTCACCTTGAAGGCGTCGCCTTCGGCCTTGCCTTCGAGCGCCTTCTCCAGGCCGCCGATGATATTGTCGTTGCCGTGCAGGTACGCGAGCGGACCCGTCTCGGCGGATGAATCGAGCACTTCGCCCGACGCATTGGTAAGGGTGTAGTCGATGGACACCACCCGGTCTTTCGCTATCGTCATGGCTTTTCATACCATAAAACGCGGCGCGGGTAAAGACGGAGGAAATTCAAGGTCGCGATGGACAAGCTCCGGGGGAGCGGATATACTTCAAGGAAATTTCCTATTGCTATATTCGATTCCCTATAAAGGAGTTCGCGATGGATAACAGGACCAGCATGCTGCTCTTCATCGGCCTCGTGGTGCTCTTCGCGTTCACGTTCATTTTCGGTCTCGACGCGCTCGCGTTGCCCAGCGTCCGGTACGGCGTCATCGCGCTGTTCGGCCACGTCGTCTGTTTGGGTTTCTCCCTTTTCCAGAGGTCGCTCCTCAAGAAGGAGGGCGCCGCCATGACCCCGTGGTTCACGACCTACGCCATAGTCGTCGGGATCATCACCGTTTGGTACCTGACCCGGTGCGGCGCCGCTTTCGGCTGGTGGTGATTACTCCGGAATTCCTGGTTCCCGCCTTCGCTTACGAAACCGCCCCCCGGGGCGGTTTTTTATTCCTTCCGCCGAGTTCCGATCCGCGCGCGGAGGCCGTCCCCCGAATTCGCCGCGGCGTAGCGGATTCGATCCGTATCCGTACGGAAGCTCGTTGAAACCGCATAAATTCCGCAATTCGCTGTGTTTCTGTTGACAGTAACAGATATGGCGTGGTAGGTTTCCTGTCGAGCGATGTTACTACACATAGAAACATCAAGGGGTAGCGCATGGGCGGAAAGAGAGGCGATGAGGTCATACTGTCGATGCCGGGCGAGCGGTTTACGCCCTTCACCTTGGCCAAGAAGCTCGCGGCCAAGGCGATCTTGGAGTCCGCGTCGTTCAAGCGGGGACGCGAACGCTATTCCCTCATCCTCGTGGACGAGGCGTTCCGCCTGCGCCAGGACGCGGACGGTGTCGTACTCGTCGTCGGGGGGGTCGAAAAGCGCTTGAGCCCCGAACCGATGAGCGGCCTCGGCGCCGCTTCCGCCGCGCAAGGGGGAGGCGCCCAACTTGGAGGCGCCCAGCGAGCGCCCGACATCCTGGACGCCCTCGCCGCGGTGGCGGCCCAGAACGCGGGCGCGGCGAACGGACTGCCGGTGCCCGCGGCGGGCATCGGTTTCTTCGGCTACGACTTCGTGCGCCGCTGCGACAAGGTGAAGATCGCGGAGAAAGCCGATTCCATCGAAGTCCCCGAGGCCGAGTTCATCGTCGGCCACCTCTACGTGGTCTTCGACCACTACAGCGACACGATCCACGTCGTCGGCCTCAACTACGCGGAACATACGACCGACCTGGCCGCCCGCGTCGCGGACCTCAAGAAACGGCTCGCCGATCTGGATTTCAGTTACCTAGCCCCTCCCGCGGAATCGGTGCCCTTCCGCATCGTCTCGGACGAGGATGCGGAGAAGGTCGCCTACATGCTCGGCGTGGAGAAGATCCGCGAGCGCATCATCGCCGGCGACCTCCTCCAGGCGGTCCTCTCCCGGCGCCTCACCGCGGAGTCGAGCCTGGAGCCCCTGGAAGGCTACCGCCGCCTCCGTTCGGCGAGTCCGTCGCCCTACCTCTTCTACATCGACTACGGCGACTATACCCTGCTCGGCGCGTCGCCGGAGAGCCTCGTGCGCGTGCGCGAGGGCGTCGCTTCCATCCGCCCCATCGCGGGGACCCGCAGGCGCGGAAAGGACGCGGCTGAAGATGCGGCCCTTGAAAAGGAACTCCTGGCCGATCCCAAGGAACGCGCCGAGCACCTGATGCTCGTGGATCTGGCCCGCAACGACCTGGGCCGCACCTGCGCGCCGGGCTCCGTGCGGGTGACGAGAAACATGGAACCGGAGCACTTCTCGCACGTCATGCATCTCGTGTCGGAGGTCGAGGGGACACCCGATCCAACGCGCGCGACCTACGACCTCTTCCGCGCGGCCTTCCCCGCCGGCACGGTGAGCGGAGCGCCCAAGATCAAGGCGATGGAGATCGTCTCGGAGTTGGAGCGCCATGACCGGAGCTTTTACGCCGGCGCGGTCGGTTACCTGGACGCTTCGGGCGGCTTCGACACCTGCATCACGATCCGGTCCGCGCTCGTGAAGGACGGGAAGTGGCACCTGCAGGCCGGCGCCGGCATCGTCTACGGCTCCAAGCCCGAGCGCGAGTGGGAAGAGACGAACGAGAAACTCGCCGCCCTGCGCGCGGCGCTGTCCGGAGGGACCAAATGATCGTCATCATCGATAATTACGATTCGTTCACGTACAACGTCTACCAGTATTTCGCCCGGCTCTCCGCGGAGGAGGTGCGGGTGGTGCGGAACGACGAGATCGATCTGGCCGGCTTGGATGCCCTGTCCCCGTCGCGGCTCGTGATCTCCCCCGGCCCGGGGCGCCCGGAAGACGCGGGCATCAGCGTCGCGGCCATCGAGCATTTCGCCGGCAAGATACCGATCCTCGGCGTGTGCCGCGGCCACCAGGCCATCGGTTACGCCTTCGGCGGCAAGATCGTGGGCGCCAAGCGCATCCGCCACGGCGAGGCCGAAGAGATGACCCTGGACGGGCGCGGCGTCTACCGCACCATCGGGACCAAGGCCGTCTTCACCCGCTACCATAGCCTCGTCATCGCGGAGGAAGGCTTTCCCGCCGACCTGGAGGTGACGGCCCGGAGCGCGGACGGCGACATCATGGGCGTGCGCCACCGGCGGTACGATATAGAGGGCGTCCAGTTCCACCCCGAGTCCATAGCCTCGGATTCGGGCGAGGCGCTCATCAAGGCCTTCCTCTCCTTCAGGCGGGAACCCTTCGCGTTCAAGCGGACTCTGGAAACCCTCCTTTCGGGCAAGGATTTGAACCGCGCGGAGGCCGAGGCGTTCATGGAGGAACTGACCGACGGCGCCTTGGACACGCCCCGCACGGCCGCCCTGCTCGCGGCCCTCGCGGCGAAGGGGCCCTCCGCCGAGGAGATCGCGGGCTGCGCCGCGGTCCTCCGCCGGAAGAAGACGCCGTTCGCGGCGGTCGGACCCGACGGGCTGTCCATCGACGCGACGGATACTTGCGGCACGGGCGGCGACGGGGCCGGCTCCTTCAACATCAGTTCGATGGCGGCCCTCGCGGCCGCGGCTTGCGGTCTCTCCGTGGCCAAGCACGGGAACCGCGCCGTGTCCAGCAAGTCGGGCAGCGCCGACTTCTACGAGGCGCTCGGCGTTCCGGTGAACATCAGCCCGGCGGTGGCCCGCTCCCTCCTGGAAAAGACCAACTTCGCCTTCCTCTTTGCGCCGCTGTACCACGGGGCCATGAGGCACGCTGCGCCGGCCCGCAAGGCCCTCGGCGTGAAGACCATCATGAACCT
>JAEWSV010000133.1 GCA_023398155.1 Spirochaetota bacterium | reverse complement strand
TCCGCGGCCTCCGCGGAAATAAGCGACGGGGCCGAGAGGGGCCGCCAGATCGTCATCCTCCCCACCGGCGCGGGCAAGTCCCTCTGTTTCCAGCTTCCCGCCCTCCTCATGAAAAAGCCGACCCTCGTCATCTACCCTATCCTCTCTCTCCAGTCCGACCAGGCCCGCCGCCTCGCCGACCGGGGTTTCGCGCCGGTCCTCCTCCGCGGCGGCCAGGACGCGGATGAGCGGAGAAAACTCTGGAACCGGATCGGGGCGGGGGACGGTAGGTTCATCATCGCCAATCCCGAGGTCCTCCTGACCGAAAGCGTCATGGCCCGCCTCCCCTCCCTCGGCATCGCCCACCTCGTCCTCGACGAAGCCCACTGCGTCAGCGAATGGGGCGAGAGCTTCCGGCCGAGCTACCTCCGGATCGGCGAGATCGCGGAGGCGGCGGGATCCCCCCTCCTCACCGCCTTCACGGCCACCGCCTCCCCTCCGGTGATGGAAAAGATCCGGCGCCACGTCTTCGGCGAAGGCGGCGCCCGGGAGATCATCGGCAATCCTGACCGGCCGAACATCGACTACGCCGCGCAGGGCGCCGTCCTCCGCGACCACGCCGTCCGCGACCTCCTCCGCCGCCTGGAACGGCCCGCCGTCGTCTTCTGCTCCTCGCGGGCGCGGACGGAGCGCCTCGCCCGCTTTCTCCGCGCGGAAACGGGCGCCGATGCGCGCTTCTACCACGCGGGACTGGAGAGGCCGGAGAAGGACGACGTGGAGCGGTGGTTTTTCGAGAGCGGGACCGGCGTGCTCACCGCGACCTGCGCGTGGGGAATGGGCGTGGACAAGGCCGACGTCCGGACGGTCATCCACCGCGACTGCCCTCCGTCGGTGGAGGCCTACCTCCAGGAATCGGGCCGCGCCGGAAGGGACGGGAAGCTCTCGGCCGCGGTCCTGCTCTGGGGACCCGAAGACGAAGGCGCGCGGAGGAGGATCGCTCCGGGACCGGAGCGCGAACGCTTCGCGCGGCTGCTCGAGTACGGCCGGATGAAAACGGGATGCCGGCGCGACGCGCTGCTCTCGATGCTCGGCGCGGAGGCCGAATGCTGCGGAGGGGAAAGCGGGGACGCGGCCTGCGATCTTTGCAGGGGGCCTGTTTCGGGGAGGCTGCGGGAGCGGGATTCCCTCGTCGGCTTCGTGGGCCGCAACCGACGGCGGTATACGGTGGCGGAAGCCGCCAAGGCGGCCGCGTCGGGCCTCGGCGAAGGGTGGAACGACGACGACCTCAGGCGCGCGCTCCGTTACCTCCTCGCCGCGGGCGACATTCGCCTCTCTCCGGTTCCCTTATGGAAGGGAAGGCTCACAGTCGGCCGAGAGTCGGCCGAGCCTCGTCAGAGCTGAAGCTCTTCGTCTTCCTCTGCGATCCCTTCCTCTTCCTCTTCGTCCTCACCCTCTTCCTCGCCCTTCGGTTTCTTTTTCGGCGGTTTGGGAGGTTTCGGCGCCTTGGGCTTGCGGATGAAGAGCTTGGACGGTTTCCGCCTCCTGAGCCGCGCGACGTAGAACACGAGCTGCATATAGAGCACGAGCGCCGCGGTTACGGCGATCGTTTCCCAAGAAAGGAGGACTTTCTTGATGAGTTCGATCAATTCATCGGCTACCACGTATCGATTCTCGGCAGAAGCGGCGCCATTCCTGATCCCTACCTGCCTACTCGTCGCCCGACAGGATCGCCTGGAAGCGCCGGCCGTCCATGACCCGGATACGCCGGCCATCCGTCTCCAATATGCCTTCCCCCGCCATCGCGGACAGCTCGCGCGAGAGGCTCGGCCGGGCGACCGAGAGGAATTCGGCGAGCTTCTCTTTGGAGAAGGCGAGCGTGTGCTCGTCGTTCTCCAGGCGCGGGGCGAGGTAGGCGGCGATGCGCTTACGGAGGCTCGAGAATTCCAAGAGCCGGAATTTTTCAGCGAAAAGGGAAATCTTGCCGCCGATCTCGGTGAGGAAGTTGAGCAGGAAGCGCCGGTCGCGCTGGCAGAGGTCCAGGATCGTCTCCAGCGGCAGCGCGAGGAGCCGGCAATCGGTGGCCGCGACCACGGTCACCGGGAGCGAGCGGGCGGGTGCGAATAGGATGGCTGGGGCCCCGGGATCGGGCGCCTCGATGGTCTCGATGGTGACCACCTTGCCGTTCGGGTGGTGCATTTCGGCGCTCACCGTCCCCTCCAGGATGATCCTGAGCGCGTCGTAGCGGCTCCCCGCGAGGAGGACGATGGCCCCCTTCTTGTGGCTCTCCACCCTGCTCGCGACGCCGGAGAGGAGCTTGTCCAGGTCGGTCACGTCCACCCCGCGGCAGAGCGTGGAGACCGAGAAGGAGAGGAGGTCGCGTCTATCCACGGACGGCGTCTCCCGCTCCCGCGAGCGCGATGAGGTCGGCGAGGCGGCGAATCACGGCGTCGGGGAGGAGGCCCCGGCAGAGCCGATTGTCGGACCGGAGGCGGAGCGACCGGGCGTCGCCGGCGAAGAGGCAGGTCTTGAACCCGGAGTTTCGGGCCGCGTACACGTCGTTGAGCATGTCGTTTCCGAGGTAGAGCGTTTCGGCTGCCGCTATTCCGGCCGCCGCGAGGGCGTCGCGGGCAGCGGCGAAGAGCGCGGGAGCCGGCTTGGCCTCCCCGCGCTCGAACGAATAGACGAGGAGGTCCCGCCGGAAACCGAGGTCCTCCGGCGGTCCGCCGAGGAAAGCTCGGAAGAGGAGCGGGGTGTAGAACTGGGCGTTGGAGACGATGCCGAGGACGATTCCCGCGGAACGCAGGGCGGCGAGGCAATCCGCGAGGCCCTCCTCCGGGTAGGCGGGGTTCACCGCGAGCTCGAAACGGAGGGCGAGCTCCCGGCAGTCGGCGCCCGGCTTGAGGCCGCTTAACTGCGCCCAAAGTTCCTCGACGCGGACCTCCGGGTACGGCGTCTCGGGGAAGAGGCGTAGGTGTTCCTCCTGCACCGCGTGTCGGAAGTAGTCCTTGAGTTC
The DNA here is from genome assembly GCA_023398155.1 of Spirochaetota bacterium. Classification (GTDB taxonomy): domain Bacteria; phylum Spirochaetota; class Spirochaetia; order Treponematales; family Breznakiellaceae; genus JAEXTK01. Next base: position 123 of record JAEWSV010000133.1, on the reverse strand, counting down.
CTCGCCGGTGAGGCCGTTCGCGAACTCGGCGGCCAGGGCGTCCAGGTTCCCTCTCCGGTAGTCGGTCCCGACGCCGATCTCCCCGGCCGAAGAGCTGAAAAGCGTACCGTAGACGTCCAGGAG
>JAEWSV010000116.1 GCA_023398155.1 Spirochaetota bacterium | reverse complement strand
CGCCAATCCGGCGACGAACGCGAACCGGCCGGTTTGTATGGCATCCGGAAGCCGGCTGCCGAGAGCAGGGCGGACGTGCCGGTAACGTTGACGCGGAAATGGGGAGACCGCGGACCCGCGAAGCGGAAATGGGCGGCGGCGTGGACGACGGCGTCGATTTTCGGCAATGATAGCGGCTCGGATCCTTCCAGATCGCCCCGAACGGGCGCTCCTCCCGAGGCCGCCGCTTTCTCGTCGGCGGATGCCGACCGCGTCAGGGCGAGCGCCTCACGGCCTTCGGCGATCAGCGCGGGAACGAGACGCGCTCCCAAAAAACCGGAACCTCCGGTACGAGAACTCTCATGGAATATCCTCCTGCGCATCGGCTTTGCGGATGGTCCGTATGGCGGCGTCGCGTAGCCCCCTCATGACGACGGGATCGGGCAAAGGCTCCGCTGGTTTTCCTGGCCGCGATGCGGTCGCGCAAAGGAGCGCCGCGCCGTTGGCGGAGGCCCATACGACCTGGGCGGCAGCCTCTACTTCCATCGCGAGCTTCCCTTCGGCCGCGACCGCCTTGATGCGATCGATGAGGAGCCCGTACGCTTGTTCGGCGGCAGGAATCTCCGCGCCCGACAAGACGCGCGCCATCATCGCCGCGTACAGCCGCGGGCGCTCCGCGGCGAAACGGACATAGTCGTCCCACCCTTCCGCAAGGGCGGCGACCGGATCGGGTGAACCGGCGGCCTTCTTTTTGGAGGCGAGGAATCGTTCGAAGGCGCGCGCGATCGCTGCGCTCAGGAGGGCGTCGGCGTTTCCGAAGTGATGGTAGAGGGTAGGCGCGGTGACCTCCGCTAATGAACAGACCGCCCGCGTCGAGAATTGCGACTCCCCGTCGCGTTCAAGGACTTCCAATGCCGCCGCGACGAGCGATTCCCTGGTACTCATGATCTCAATATAGCGCCGCTATATTGCTTCGTCTATAGCGGCGCTATATCTTTACTCTTGCGCCAACGGCGGTTCCCATGGGAGAATACGGTGTCAGCGTCCGCGCGGCGGACGCATACCATGATGAGGATGGTAACGGGCATGGCGCCGTATGGGGGCCCAGGATCGGAATCCGCGCGCGCCGCCCTCGCCGCCCTCCCGAAGGGCGACCGGCACAATCATCTCTGTCTCTGCGTGAACAGGCGCTCCCTGTCGGCGCGCTACGGTCGCGGGCCGGACTTTCCCGCCGCCTACGACGGGCTCCAGGGGATGTTCGATTTCATCCACGCCGAGGTCAACCCCATCATGGCGACGGGGGACGACGTCGTCGCCTTCATGGAAATGGCGATCCTGGACAGCCTTCAGGACAACGTCCGCCGCCTTGAAGCGAGCGTGGATATCAACCTGACCCGCTACTTCGACGGCTCCGTCGATCGTCTCATGCGGGCGGTCGCGGACCTGAAACGGAAGTACGGCACCTTCTTCCCCGTAATCGGCGTCAACAAGCCGACGCCGCTCGACGTCGTGACCGTGAAGGTGGATGCCTTCATCGAAAGCGGCCTCTTTTCCGGGATAGACCTCTACGGTCAGGAGGAAGGGCAGGATCTCGGCCGGTTCCGCCCTATGTACCGAAAGGCGAAGGCGCGCGGCTTGAACCTCAAAGTCCACATCGGCGAGTTTTCGGACGCGGCGAGCATAAAGGAAGCGATCGCGATCCTGGAGCCGGACGAGATCCAGCACGGCATCAACGCCCGCGGCGACCGCGAGGCCGTCGACCTGATCGTGAAGAACGGCCTCATGCTGAACATCTGCCCCGCGAGCAATTTGGCCTTGGGCGCGGTAGCCGATCTCAAGCGCCACCCCGTTCGAGAATTGTTCGACCGCGGCGTGAAGATATCGATCTGCCCCGACGATCTCCTCCTCTTCGACGCGACGATCACTGGCCAATACGCGGCGCTTATGGATGCGGGTATCTTCACGTTCGACGAAATCGAGGCCATGAGGCTCAACGGACTGGGGGCCGAGTATTTCTAGGATTGTTTAAAGGAGGAAGTCCAATGTTTCGAATAGAACGGATCAAGCCCAATAAAATAGATTTGTTCGAGGACATGAATGCGCTCTTCGCTGAAGAATTTGACGATCAGGAATCGTATACCAACCATCGACCAAGCAAGAAATATATTAACAAACTGTTGAGGAATGAGTATTTCATACCCCTGATCGCTCGACAGGAAAACGAAATCGTTGGAGCTCTGGCGGCGTATGAGTTGGTCAAATTCGAACAAGAAAGAAGCGAAATCTATATTTATGACTTGGCTGTTAAGCGTCAGTACCGAAGGAAAGGCATCGCCGCCAGTTTAATAAACGAATTAAGGAAAATCGCAAAGCAACGCGGTGCGTATGTCATCTTTGTACAAGCGGATACCGGAGAAGAAGACAAACCGGCAATTGCCTTGTATACAAAGCTTGGGGGCACCTCTAAAAACTCAAGCATTTTGATATAATGTCGCTATGAAAGAGCGAGGCTTTTTTGATGAAAACGATCGGCTGAAGGAAATCAGCCGACTGGGCGATCC
>JAEWSV010000075.1 GCA_023398155.1 Spirochaetota bacterium | reverse complement strand
GGACAAGTACCGGGACGAGGAGCACAAGATCCAGGGCGAATGGTGGCCCGTCTCCGTCTTCTGCGACGCGTGCAACCGGGATACCACCGAGATCGACGGCTGGGACGGGGAGTGGGGCGTGAGCTACCATTGCGAGTGCGGCCATAAGGAGACGGTGGATCTCCGCGTTTCCAAGGGCGTGAAGCTCGGTTGGCGCGTCGATTGGCCCATGCGGTGGAACTACGAGAAGGTGGATTTCGAGCCCGCGGGCAAGGACCACCACAGCCAGGGCGGCTCCTGGGACACCGCCAAGCACGTCTGCAAGGACGTGTACGGCTGGGACGCGCCGGTGACCTTCCGCTATGATTTCATCGGCATCAAGGGCACGCCGGGCAAGATGTCCAGCTCCAAGGGCAAGGTCGTCGACCTCTACGATATCCTCCGCGTCTACACTCCCGAGCTCGCGCGCTACCTCTTCGCGGGAACGCGCCCTAACACGGAGTTCTCCATCTCCTTCGATCTGGACGTGATCAAGATCTACGAGGACTACGATAAGACGGAGCGCATCGCCTGGGGCGTGGAGAAAGCCAAGGACGAAGAAACCTTCGCCCGTGAGCGACGTATCTACGAGCTCTCGCAGGTTTCCGGTATGCCCGGCCGCATCTCCTACCCGGTTTCGTTCCGCCACCTTACCACGCTCGTCCAGATATACGACGGCGACGTGGAAAGGACGATCGCGTCCCTTCCCGGAGTCGAGGCTGACCAGGTCGATCGGCTCAAGGCGAAGTGCGAATGCGCCAAGTACTGGGTGGCCGAGTGCGCCCCCGAGGATTACCGGTTCCAGCTTCGCCCTCCCGGCGAACGCGCCGAACTGTCGGACCAAGAACGCGCGGCGATCGCCAAGCTCCGCGACGAAGTGGTCGCGAAGGTCGAATCCTTCGCGGACGACAAGAGCTGCGCCGAGGCCATCTACGCCGTGGCCGGCTCGTGCGGCATGGAGGGCAAGGCCCTCTTCCGCATCGCCTACCAGGCCCTCGTCGCCAAGGATCAGGGGCCGCGCCTCGCGAGCTTCCTCAGGACCATCGACAAAGCCCGTTTGCTCGCCATCCTGGGCGCGTACTGAGGTTGTAGCCGAATATTCGATGATTAGCCGGTCATTCATCGAATGCGATCGATGAATGACCGGCATTTTGTCGAATTTGCTTAGGTGGACTCTCGCGTGGTGTTGTTCGGGCCGCGGCAGAGCGGTAAAACGACGCTTTCCATATAAGGATGTCCTCGATCTATCCGGCATCAGGAATCCCCGGAAGCTCAGGGATCTCCTGCGGCTCCTCGCGTATCCGATCGGCAACGAGGTGTCTTTCAGCGAGATCGGTGCTCGACGCGGTCTCAGCACCGATACGGTCATCTCCTACATCGACCTTTTGGAGAAATAGTACGTGCTGTTCCGTGTCGATAACGGCATCCGCAACGCTCTAATCGATGACTTCAAGGAACTCGATGCGAGAAATGACGCGGGGGCTCTCTGGGAGAATTTCCTCGTATCCGAAAGACGGAAGAGAAACCAATATTCTGGTTCCTATAGCGGTTCTTGGTTCTGGCGTCTCCGAACGGGCGCGGAATTGGATTACCTTGAAGATGTCGACGGCACCATGGATGCGTACGAATTCGAATGGGGAAAAGCCGACGCCCGCGTCCCGGAGAGCTTCGCCGCTGCGTATCCTGCTCATCGGTTCCGGGTGGTGAATCGGGAGAATTGGCAGGACTTCGTCCGCAGCCCGTTCGAGCCTTCGGCGTGAGGCTCCTTCCCCCCTTTGCTACGCCGTTTCGCCCCCGTGAGGGAACGGTGGCGCGGCGACAACGCGGGAAGCGCACCCCTTAAAGGGATCGTCCAAATGCGCGATTGAAGCCGGCGTCCGGTCTGGCCGTTCGTCCGGGCTTCGCACGGTAAAGTCATGTTGACAAAAAAAAGGCTGATCGTCATCCATTCGGGGGAATTTCCGCTCTTTTCCCCTCAATTTTGTTCAAATACCGAACATGCGATGGTCGTAGTCAAGGAATATTTCGTTATTTTTGCATCGGTATTACAGCGTATCCTATCATGTCATGTCGTATGCCGCAAAATCTCCATTTTGATAAGTTCTTGCAATATAAGAAAAAAACTTGACACCTCTTCACAGCGGTTGATATACTCAGTCCAAAAGAAGGGCGATGTAGCAGCCGTTGGTCGCTACCCTTCAAGTGAGATAGGAGGATCTGGAATGAAGAAATTAGTTTCGGTACTGATTGCGTTGCTGCTCGTTGGTAGCTTCGCTTTCGCTGAAGTCTCCGTCGGCAACTGGAACCGTATCCTTTTCGCCCCGATGGCGAACGTTGATGCGGATGACCTTGATCAGGATGCTTTCGCGTTCATGGGCCCGGATTGGGGCGGACGCGGCCGCGTAGGCCTCGGCTTCGGCGGGAGCGGCGACAACACCGGTTTCGCGTTGGACATCCACTCCAACGGCACCAACCTCGGCGTCGGCGACCAGGCCAAGGGCTGGATCAAGATCAACGATAAGATCAAGGTGCAGTTCGGCAAGATCCAGCAGGACACCCTCCGCGGTAAGATCGGCGATTCCGGCTTCCTCGGCGCTATCGCCGGTGCGACCGTTGGTGAAGCTCCTGCTACCGCCTCCGTCGCGCTTGCCCAGGGTGCCACCGGTGAAGACGCGATTTTCCAGCGCTTCTATCCGACCGCCGGTATGATGCTCGACCTGACCCCCGCCGAAGGCGTGTACATCGGTGCCGCGCTCGATACCAATAATGGTGGCCCGACCCTTTCTGAGCAGATGTTCAATGAGATCCAGATCGGCGCCGGCTACGTGCTCCCCGAACTCGGTCACCTCCGCGCCCAGTACATCGGCGGCTATGATACCGATGCCGCTGACGCGCCCAAGTACCTCAACGTCGCCTTCGCGTACACCGCGATGGAAGGCCTCCTCGTGGACGCCGGCCTGAAGTATCAGATGACCGCCGATGTCGGCAAGAGCACGGTCGCGGCCTCCGCGAAGTACAGTGCCGACGCTCTCAGCGCGGTCGCTCGCTTCGTGCTCGGCTTCGGCGAAGCTGACGGAAATGACGACACCCTCCTCCAGGGTTCCGCCGATGTCGGTTATGCGGTTGCCGATCCCCTCAACGTCGGTATCGAAGTCTCCTTCAAGAAGGAAGGCGATCCGACCAACGTGACCGTGGCTCCGTATGCTAAGCTCGGCTATGCCGGCGGCTTCCTCAAGGCCGGATTCGCCTACAGCTCCTTCGCGGACGCCACTGTTACTGTCGCCGGTACTGATTATGTAACCGACTACACCGCTTGGTCCCTCCCGATCATGATGGAGTTCGGTTTCTAATCTCTTCTCTGATTTAGTTGATCCTATGGTCGACGGAGCGCCCTCCGGATTTCCGGGGGGCGCTTTTTTGCAAGGGGCTTGTGATGTGTAAGCGATTGTTTCTTCTTTTCGCAGCGACAGTGTTTTCCATAGGCGTTTTCTGCGAGGCGGCTTTCGCCGCCGATGATACGCGCGTCATCGCCAATGTGGATGCCATACAAGTCGGTAAGGTCGGCATCGGCGTCCGGGGTATGCTGGCGTCGGAGATTAAGCAGGCTGAGGCGATCGTTACCTTTGAGCCGAAGACGAACCAAGCCCACATCGCGTTCTCGGTCCAAGGCATTAAGAATAGACTATGGCTCGGACAACGGGCGCGGTCGATGTTAATCGACTCCATCGTCAAGTACCGGGATGACTTTGATACCAGGAAGCTCAGTACCAAGGCTAAGAAGACGGAACGGGTCTATGGTACCGCCGAAGGTAAACTGGAATGGGGCGGTATATCCTTAAATAAAAACTCCTTGCCTAGGATTGATTCCGGCTATCTATTCGTAGATCGAAAGCGCCCAAGGCCGTATTTCACGATAACGATTCAGAGTGCGGAAAATTTAGGGGCGAAAGTGGATGACGTCGACTTCGACGACGAGTCCGTGAGGACGGTAGTCTATTTCACTAAGAATCAGGCCACCGAGTTGGCTGAAATGTTGCTCCAGGATAAATTGGAAGGGTTGCTCGCCGAACGGGGTATCCGCGATTACTCGGAAGAACCCGACGAATATCAGGAATAACGGAGCGCTCTACATACGCATGCCAATACCGAAAGCGCCCCGCCAGAGACCGGTTTCCGCGTTGTAGGCGGCGCCGAGGTCTACGGCAGGGATGGCGATCTTAGATAAATAGAGCCTAACGCCCAAGGCGAGCCCTTGGGCGTAAACTTTTCCGACGACTTCTCCATTCGCCGCGGCCGCCTGGTAAGCGGCGAGGGCGGAGACGTTGGCCGCTCGGAAGCCGAAGATTCGCGCTTCCAAGCCCGCGGAGAAACCCGCGATGGATTCCGCGCTGAAATCGGAAGGTATGATGGAAACGGCCGCGGAAGCCGGCCCTTCGGCCAAAACGATCGGAGATTCGGGGGCGGTAAACGCGCCGGCTTTCAGGACGGCTCGGAGACCAGGAAAAAAGGGCCGCTCATAGCTGAGCCTGCCTTCGGCCCATGCGAATCCGTCGCCGACGAGGCCGAAAGCGTAGCCCGTCTTGGCTTCGGCTGACCGCTCCGACAAGAAGACGCCGTCCCAGGACGAGCTTCGCGCCGAGAGGCCGATAGAAACGGGGACGACGCGGGCGGCGGTAACCTCGCCGTCATGCACCGCGCGCTCTCTAAAACCGAGGCCCGTCTCCACCGCGATGGTTCTCATAAGGTTGCGCCTAAGCGTAAAACCGAGGTCAGCCGCGGACGCGTCGTAGGAGGTCAGCTCGCGCTCCCGGTCGTCCTCCACGACCGTCTCAGCGACGCCCCCCACCAGGGATGCGGTCCAACCGAGAGGAGAACGGTCGTTGGTAGTCTTCGTGTAGGAGAGGACGCTCGTCCATCCGGAACCCTTATAGAGGCCCAACGCGACGGCTTTATCGTTCATCCCGAACGTGTTCGCGTCGATTATTCCGAAGCCGCCGATGATGCCTTCCGAGGTGTAGGCGAATATCGGAACCGGAACGATGGATAGTTTTTCCACGACCGACAGGGAGAGCGTCGGCCGTGCGGGATCTGATTCGTCGATCGATGCTTCGATTACGTCGAAGAGTCCCATCTCGACCAGGGTCGCCTCGACTTCGTCTAAGTCGATTTCTCGGGCGCTCCGGCCGATGAAACGATCCAACGTCCGCTCGATTACTACGGGCTTGGTCCGCTTGAGGCCGCGGATGGTTAAGTCGTTAACGGCCGCGTCGGACCGCGAAGCGGATGTTGTCCGCGAGGCTGATGAGGGCCGCGACGCTTCGGCGGAAGGCGCGTCGGAACCGGGGCGGTCGGTAGCCCCGTCTTGCGCGGAAAGACCGGGAACGGCGACTAAAAAGGCCGCCGTAAATACGGCGGCCGAAAACGCTGACATGCTGTTTCTTCGATGCGACATGATAAGCGAATATAACGATTTAGACGTGAACCATCCAACTCTTCGTATCGTTTACCGTGCCGTATTGGATACCTTTGAGGACATCCCGGAGTTCGGCCGATAGCTCGCCGACTTTGCCCCCGTTGAAGACGGCCTTCTTACCCAGGTGCGTGAGCGACTCGATGGGCGTGACGCCGGCGGCGGTGCCGGTGACGAAGCATTCCGCGCCCTCGGATAGGGCCTCTTCTATGGACACGTCCCGCTCGCCCACCTTGACGCCGCGGTCCTTGGCCAGTTCGATAACGCTAGAGCGGGTGATGCCGGGGAGGATAGTGTCGCCGAGCGCGGGGGTGACGAGCTCTCCCGACTTGAGGCGAACGAAGATGTTACAGGATGATCCTTCCTGGAGGTATTTCCCATCCTTTGCATCAAGGAACACGCATTCCATGTAGCCCGCGGCGTTCGCCTCTTTCTTGGCGAGGGTGGAAATCACGTAGTTGGAAGCCGCCTTGATCCAGCCGGTGCCGCGCGGCGTGGCGCGGATTCGGTCGGTGGTGACGGCGGCGGAGGTCCCCGCGGAGAAATACGCGCTGACCGGCGTGGTGATCACCATCACCCAGGGATTATGGGAGGGGGCGACGCCGATACCGCCCTCCGCGTAGGTGAAGGGGCGGATATAGACGGAGTCGGCGGTCATGAAGGAGTCCTTCTCCCATTTGGCGTCGTAGGATGGGCGGAAGCCGAGCGCGGCGTTTCGGCGGACCGCTTCCACGCACGCCTGCACGAAGAGCTTCTCGGGGAACGCGGGCATGAGGAGGCCTTCCATCGACTTGGCGAATCGCGCGGCGTTGCGGTCCGGGCGGAAGATGGCGAGTCCGCCGTCTTTCTGCGGAAGCGCCTTGAGCCCCTCGAAACAACCGAGGCCGTACTGGGTGGTATAGTTTACGAGCGGCATGTCGTCATAGTGGTTGCGCGATGCGGCAAGCGCGTCGCGGTCGGTTTCGCTCAGCTTGGCCTCTTCTGCGGGGCTGCGGTGGGGCTTCTCGAGCCATTCCTCAGCCCATGAGGATGCGGCATATTTCGCCCGGTAGGCTATCGGATACGTGTTGAGAGAAAAGGCCATGAGGTCCTCCAATTATTTTACGTGCGCAAAGGATAGCATTCGAAGACTAAGGCGGCAAGGCGGGCATCGGGAATTCAGCGCTATCGGACTAACCGCATCGGAGCGAGTCCGGTTGACCGCCGTCCCCGCGAAACGTACAATGACCCCATGGCTCTCAACTGCGGTATCGTAGGGCTGCCGAACGTCGGCAAGTCCACCATCTTTTCGGCTTTGACCTCCGCCCCCGCCGAGGCGGCGAATTATCCCTTCTGCACCATCAACCCGAACGTCGGCATCGTGGACGTCCCGGACGCTCGGCTCCGCAAGCTCGCCGAGATCTTCAAGCCCAAGCGGGTTGTGCCGGCGACGGTGGAATTCGTCGATATCGCCGGCCTCGTCAAGGGCGCGTCCCAGGGAGAAGGGCTCGGCAACCAGTTCCTTTCCCATATCCGGGAAGTGGGCGTGATCGCGCAGGTCGTCCGCTGCTTCGAGGATCCCGACATCATCCACGTCTCCAACAAGGTCGATCCGGAATCGGACATCGAAACCATCTACGTGGAACTCGCCCTGGCCGACCTGGACACGGTACAGAAACGCTTGGATCGCGCCCAGCGTTCCCTCAAGGTCCAGGCGAAGGATCAGCAGAAGTTGGCCGAAGCGGCCATCTCCGCCTGCGGCAAGCTCACCGAGGCCCTGCAGCAGGGGAAGCCCGCCCGCTCCGTCCCCCTCACCGACGACGAGAAGGCGGTGATAGCCGAAAGCCAGCTCATAACCATGAAGCCGCAGCTCTACGTCTGCAACGTGGACGAGGAAGGCATGCGGTCGGGCAACCGCCACATCGACTTCGTGAAGGCCCGCGCCGCCGCCGAAGGCTCCGAGGCGGTGGTCATCTGCGGAAAATTCGAAGCCGAGCTCTCCGACCTGGAGAGCGAGGACGAGCGGCTCGCTTTCCTCGCCGAGATAGGCCTGTCCGAGTCCGGCCTGTCGGCGCTCATCCACGCGGCGTACCGCCTCCTCGGCCTCAGGACCTTCTTCACCGCCGGCGAGGACGAGTGCCGCGCCTGGACCATCCATTCCGGCGACGTCGCCCCCAAGGCCGCGGGCGTCATCCACACCGACTTCGAGAAGGGCTTTATCAAGGCCGAGACCTACGCGTACGAGGACCTCCTTTCCTACGGCGCGGAGGCGAAGATCAAGGAAGCCGGCAAGTATCGAATCGAAGGAAAGGACTACGTCGTCAGGGATGGAGATGTAATGTTCTTCAAGTTCAACGTATAGGAATCAAACGATATGAATCCGACGCGAAACGATGCGGTGGCGCTCTGGAGAGCCCACAATGACGATGAGGCGCTTTGGCGCCACGCGCTTTCGGTGGAAGCTGCCATGCGCCACTTCGCGGTCAAGGCCGGAGAGGATCCGGACGTTTGGGGTATCGCCGGGCTCATTCACGACCTGGACTGGGGCCGGTACCCGAGCGAACACTGCATCGCTGGTCGACGTATCATGGAAGAAGCGCAATGGCCGGAACTCTACATCCGCGCTATGCAGAGCCACGGCTGGGGCCTCTGCACCGACGTAGAGCCGGTTTCCGCTATGGAAAAGACGCTCTATGCCGTGGATGAACTCACCGGTTTCATCACCGCCTGCGCCCTCGTCCGGCCTTCCAAGAGCCTCTGTGACCTTGAGACGAAATCCGTCAAGAAAAAGTGGAAAACCCTGGCCTTCGCCTCCGGCGTGAACCGGGAGGTGGTGGAGAAGGGCGCCGCGATGCTCGGGGTGGAGCTCGATAGTCTCGTCGGGGAAACGATAACCGCTATGCGGACCGTCGCCGCGGAGATCGGCCTGGCCTGAGCCCCTCTCTCCGCGCGATGAGGAGCATGAGGCCCGACGCCGCGAACGCGACGCAAGCGACGGCCGGCCAGATCGCGCGGCTTCCGAAGCGGGACGCGTAGGCGCCGGACAGGACGGGCGCGAGCGTCGCGCCCCAACCCGTGATGAACATGACGAACGCGTTCACCCTACCCCGGTGAGAACAGGGGGACAGGGATGCGATGAAGACCTGGGAATTCGTGGCGGACACGATTTCTCCGATGGTCCAGATCGCCGTAGAGGCCAGCACCGCGGCGGCGGACGAACAGAAGTATAAAAGCCCGAACCCTACCGCGCAGAAGACGCCCGCGATAGCCATGTTCACGCCTGGCCTGAGGCGCGCGAGCAGGGAGGTGACGACCGCGGTGAGCAGGACGACCGTGAGCCCGTTGGTGGTCATGACCATGCCGTAGACGGCGGGACCCTTCTTTCCGAGCGTATCGTTCAGGAATACCGGCAGGCCGAAGAGGTGCTGCTGGTATACGAAATTCATCAAGAAATTCACCCCGGCGAAGGCGATCAGTATGGGGCGTGCCCTCAATACGGCCAGGAGAGATCCTTCCGTTGCGGCTTCGTCAACGCAATTCTCACTCTCGTTTTTCTCGTCCGCAGCGCCGACCGCGGAGGCCACCGCGACCTCGGCGGCCTCGGCCGCGGACTTCGCGACGGCTCGGGGAACTTTGGCTCCAAAGATGAGGATGGCCGAGACGACGGCGAGAGAGACGGCGTTGCCGATGAACATGTACGAGGCGTGTGCATTGAAGAGGTAGCCCGCCATGATCGGCCCGATTGAGAAGCCGATATTGTTGCCCCAATACAATAGGGAGTAGGCGCGCTTCCGGCTTTCCGCCGGGGCGATATCCGCGACCAAGGCGTTGAAGATCGGCCAGGAAGCCTGAAGGAAGACGTACGCCGCCGCGATGAGGACCGGCACTATGGGCACGAGGCCGAGGACTGCGCAGGCGCCGAGCAAGAGGGCCGAGGCGATCTGGAGGGCGGCAATGGTGCGTTTGCGGCCGAAGGTGTCAGCGACCTTCCCCCCACCGAGGACCGCGAGGCCCGCGACGAAGGCGGCCGTCGACATGAACGCCCCGGCGGTCGTCTTGGAATAGCCCAGCTTGATCGTGAGGAGCATGGTGAGGAAGGGGAAGACGAAGTTTCCCATCGAGTTGATGAGGCGGACGAAAAAAAGCGCGCGGATCGCGCGCGGCAGCGGGGGATGGGCAGCTGACATGGGAAAGGATTCTATACGGCCGACTATGGCTGCGCTAGCCCTGCGTTTACGTTACCGCACGCTCCGCTTGACGCGAAGGACCAGAGCGGGCAAGATGTCGACGGAGATAGTCATGGTTGATCCTGCGACATTACAGCGATACTCGCTCTTCGGCGGACTTACGGTGGAGCAGATCGAGTCGATCCGCCCCCTCCTCGGTCAGGAGGGCTACGCCGCGGGCGAGGCGATCATCAACGAGGGCGAAGCGAACGACCGTATCCGGTTCGTCATGGAAGGCCGCGTCGCGGTCACCCGCGCGGGGCGCCTCATCATAGAGATCGGAGAGGGCGAGACCTTCGGGGAGATGGAAGTCTTGGACGTCATGCCGTCAGTAGCCTCTGTCAGGGCCACCTCTCCGACCCTCGTCACTACCATCTCCAACAAGGGGCTCAGGGAAATGTACAAGATCGACGCGCGGGTATTCGCGCTCATCATCATGAACCTCGCGCGGGACCTGTCCCGTCGCCTCCGCCGCATGGACGAACTGGCCTGCGCCAATCAACAATCCGAGGCGGTTCCGACCGGTATCGTTTCCCGTTAATCCCCTTCCTTCACGACCGCGCGGCTCCGCCTGGCGGCATACCAGCACAACAAGCCGATAGGGACGAGCAGGGCTACCGCGACCAAGTTTCCCCTGAACAGTTCAAAGATCCACCAGCGGAGGGGATTCCCCCCGTCCGTGAACGAGCTCACCGTGACCGCTCCCGCCGATTCCAAGGCGCCTGCCTTCGCCGCGAGTTCCGTGATGAGGGGCGCCAGCCGCGTCGCCGCCAAGAGGAATCCGGCTATTACCGGAACCGCCGCGATCACGGCGCGGAAGACATTGCCGCGGCAGACGATTACGATGATCGACATGATGGACATGAGGTTCGGGAGGTCTCCTGCGGGGAGCACCTTATTGCCCGGTAGGATGAAGGCGATGAGGAGACTGAGGGGCATGAGCGCCAAACCGGTAACGACTACGGACGCGTTCGTCATGAGGAAGCCCGTATCCATGGAGATGAGGATGCGCCTACCTCCGAACAGCGGGGCGAGCCTTTTCTGGACGGCGAGCGAGATGGCTCCGGTGCCCTCGCCGATGAGTCCTCCGCAGCGCGGCAACACGAACATGACCGCCGCGATCTTAACGGCGAGTTCGGCGGTCTCCTTCAACCGGTAGCCGGCGAGGAAGCCGAGCAGGAGGCCGAGCGCGAACCCGACGATCATGGGATCGCCGGCCTTAGTCCAACGGGATGATCCGCGGGAGGGGTCCCATTTGAGGGTCCGGATGCCGGGGATCGCGTCCAGGATGCGGTCCACGAGGGCCGCCCAGGGTAGGAAGCCGGATACGGTCAGCGGGCTCACGGCGATGCCCTCAATCCCCGTCTCCCGCTTGACGTAGGGCGCCGACCATTCGGTCGTCTTGATCACGAGCACCGCGGAAAAGGCGGCGCCGGCAAGGGCGATCGCGGGGTGGGCGCCGACGGCGAGCAGCATGGAGGCGATGAGCGCGAAGTGCCAATAATTCCAGATGTCGATGTAGAGGACCGTTGTGGCCTTGAAAACCAGCATCGCGACGTTGATGCCGATCACGAGCAGGATGACCACCGGCGCGATCCACGACGACCAAGTGATCGCCGCGAGCGGCGGCCAACCCGCGTCCACTACGGGGAAGTCGAGCCCGCGCGACGCGACCATCGACGCGATGGCTGGCCTGAGCATGCCGAGGAACGCGTCGAAGATCATGAAGATTCCCGCGAAACCCGCGCCAATTTTGAGTGCGTTGGCGAAGGCGGCGCCGGGCCGCATGCGCGCGACTCCCGCGATCAGCAGGAAAATGACCGGGAGCATGACGAATGCTTTGAACTCGAAGAACCAAGCGATGAATGCCGCTATTACGTCCATGCTCGGATAATAGAGCCAAGCGCGCGTTATTACCAGAGAGGACCGTCGGCGGGAATGAGTCGCCGACGGTCAGGAGGAGGACTATTCTTTCTCGGATAGGGTGAACAGTTTGATGCCCTCGATGGGGAAGCGGGCCTTTAATTCGGCGATGACCGAATTCACCGCCTCGGCATCCTCATCATCGACATAGGCGATGATGAGGAAATTCTCTTCGGGCCAGGTGGCGCTTCCGAGGCGCCGGCGTTGCCTGCCGCGGCCGTGCACCACCGGCACCAGCGTATAAAAGAAGTCAGGAATAGCGGATTCCAGTCCGTCGATGACTTCGTCCTGTACGGAACGATTGGCGATGAGTTCGATCCGCTTCATTTATTTTGCTCCTTCGTGACGTGCTTCCGGTTGACGAACGAATACATGACCGGGATGAAGAACAGGGTGATGAGCGTGGATGAGGTGAGGCCTCCGATAACCGTCAATCCTATGGGCTGTACCATGGATGCGCCTTCGCTCGGGAAGAAGGCCATCGGAATCAGGCCTCCGATGGTCGTCAGGGTGGTCATGAGCACTGGGCGGAGTCGTGAGCCTCCCGCCGCCGCGCACGCCTCGCGGACGGACATGCCGCGGTTCACCAAGAGGTTCGTGTAGTCCACCAGGACGATGCCGTTGTTGACGACGATGCCCACCAGCATGACGATGCCGATTATGGAGAACATGCTTATCGATTGTCCGGTGATGAGGTAGATGCCCACCACGCCGATCATCATGAGCGGGATGGTGAAGAGGTTGATGAACGGATCGCTGAACGATTCGTACTGGCCGGCCATGACGGCGTAGACGAGCAGGATCGCCAGGAGGCCGATGAGGACGTACAGTTGGATCTGCTTGATGATATTGCCCCACTGGCCTTCGTACGCGATGCTTATTCCCTCCGGAACGACGTAGTTTTCCGCGATGGCGCGCTTGATCTCCGCCTCCACCTTGTCGGCGCGGCTCCCCTGCGTGATGTCCGCCGTTATGTGGATGACGCGGGCTTGGTCTTCTCGGTTGATGCTGACCGGGCCCGTGCCCTTCGTGACGGTCGCCATGTTGGAAAGAGCCACGAGGGAGCCGCTGCTCGACTTGAGGAAGATGCGCTCGAGGTCAGGAATCTTGAGCCTGTCCTCTTCTTGAAGCATGAGATTGACGTAATATTCGTTGCCGTCTTCCCGGTAGACGGTCGCGGTCTTTCCGTCAATGGCGGCGCTGACCTCGTTCGCGATGCTGGCTACGGGGATCCCGAATGAATAGGCGCGATCGCGGTCTATGACGACCTCGACTTCGGGGAGGCCCTCTTCCATATCGATGGTCGGATCGATGGCCGAAGGAACCTTCGCCGCGATGAGATCGCGGATGTCGTTCGCCACCGCGAGCCCTTCATCCAAATCTTCTATCCTCAGCACCATATCGATGGCTTGTCCTCCCGCGATCTGCTCGCCGCGGCCCGTGCTGAAGGCCAGGACGGCGTTCGGGAAGTCCTGGAAATGGGCGCGGAGCTTGGTTTTAATTTCCTCGCTCAGGTCCGCATCCGGATTATCGCTATCGACTTTGATCGTCATTTGGCCCTTGTAGGTGGCCGTAGCCGAGGAGCCGAAGCCCGTGGTGCTGCCGATGTTCACGATGAGGTTCTTCACGCCGACGAGGTTCTCCTGCGCCACGGTCTGGAGCTGTTCCATGACCGCCTTGGTGTCCTCATAGCGAGTGCCGAGCGGCAGCATCACGTTGAGGGTGACCGAGTCCTCGTGCATGGGAGGGGTGAAGACGACGTTCATCTTTCCCATCGCCATGACGCTTCCGGCGAACGCGGCGACCACGACCACCGTAGTCGCCAGGCGATGCTTCATCACAAAAGCCAAGGCTCTATCGTACGCCGCATAGAGCGCTTCGAAAGCGTTGTTGATCACGGCGTCGATACCCGCGAGCAGCTTGTTCTTGAGCGGCTTCTGGGTACGGGTCTGGATGACGAGGTAGCGGCTCGCGAGCACCGGTACGAGGAAGATGGCGACGATGAGGCTCGCCAGCAAGGCGATGACGATCGTGAACGTAAATTCCTGGAACAGGGCCCCGATCATCTCGAGCTGGTTCTTATAGAGGTAGATCGGTACGAACACGACGACCGTGGTCAAGGTGGACGAAGTGATGGCGGCGATCATCTCCTGGCTGCCGAGTATTGCCGCCACGTTGGGCTTCGCCCCGCGCTCGCGGTAGTTATAGATATTCTCGGAGACGACGATGGACGCGTCCACGATCATGCCGACGCCGAGGAGCAAGCCCGTGAGGGTCATCATGTTGAGCGTGATCCCCGCGAGGTTCATCGCGAGGAGGGTGATCACCATGGAGAAGGGGATGGAGATGCCGACGATGAGCGTCATGTTCCATGCCCTGAGGAAGAGGAACAACACCACCATGGTCAGGACGGCGCCTTGGAGCAAGGACGAAACGATCTCCGTGATCGTGGCGCGGATCTGGTCGGTGTTGTCGTCCACGATCTCGAGCGTGATGCCGGTCGGAAGGACCTTGGACGCTTCTTCGATTTTCGCGTAGACGTCGTCCGCCACGTTGACCGAGTTCGTGCCGCTCTGCTTGACGACGGATACGTAGACGCCCGGTTCTCCGTTGATGAGCACGGACGAGGTTTCGTCCGTGTAGCCCATCGAAACCTTCCCGATATCGGAGAGGCGGATGTTCGCTCCGTTTTTCGTCGAAACGATGGTGTCGGCGATGCTCTCGACGTCGGGGTATTCGCCCGTGGTACGGATGCTGTAGTTCTTGAGCCCTTCGGCTATGCTTCCGCCGCCGAGTTCCAGATTTTCCGACGCGAGCGTGGCCGCGAGTTCCGTGATGGTGAGCTTATACGCTTCCAGTCGGTTCTGGGAGAGATCGACGCGGACGATCCTGTCGCGGCCGCCGTAGACATTCGCCTGGGCTACGCCGTCGACCTGCTCGAGCTTATCCTGGATTTCGTTCTCGGCGATCTCCCTGAGCTCCTCGGGAGCCCTGTCGCCGCGGACCGCGACCTTGATGATCGGCATGGAAGAGGCGTCCATCCTCCTGATCTGGGGCGAATCGGCGCCATCCGGGAGATTATCCCGGACCGAATCGATCTTATCCCGGATATCGTTCGTCCGCGCGTCCAGATCCGTGCCGTACTCGAATTCCAGCATGATGGCGCTGCTCTCTTCGGAGGAGGTCGACGAGATTTCCTTGAGTCCGTTTACGCTGACCAGGGCCGACTCAAGGACTCTGGTGACCGATTTTTCGACCGACTGGGGCCCGGCCCCGTCATACGTCGTAGAGACGATGATCATAGGAAAGTCGATATCCGGGAAGAGATCGATGGCGATATTCGGCAACAGAAAGAGGCCGACGATCATGACGATCGCGAACAGGACGGAAATGAGTACGGGTCTATTTACTACGCGCTTCGCGATCATGCTTTGCTCCCGCCGATGACGCGGACTTTCGAACCATCGCTGAGGAGCTGCTGCCCCTGCGTGACGATGGATTCGCCTTCTTCTATGCCGCTCGTGATCTCGGTCATGCTGTCTACCGTTACTCCGGCTTCAATCTGTCGCTGGGAAACCGTATCGCCTGACACCACGTACACGTAGCTCTTTCCCCTAAGCGCGATGACTGCTTCTTCGGGAACCACCAGCCGGTCTTCGTAAAGATGGGTGTTCAGCTTGATGCGCGCGAACATACCGGTGTTGATGCGGGGATCGTTCTTGGAGAACTTGATGATTATTTCTTTCGTCCGCGTATCGGGATCAACGACGGGCGCGACCCGCTCCACGTAGGCGTCGAACTTTTCGCCGGGGAAGGCCTGTAAGGTGAGGACGGCCCGCAACCCGACCTTGAGCTGGCCGACGTCGCGCTCGCTCACGTTCGCGACGACCTGCAACTTGTCCATGACGCCGACCGTGAGGATGGTCGTGGCCGTGGACACCGTCGCGCCGACGTCGAGGGGCGAAGAAACCACCGTGCCGGAGATAGGGGAGTACACGGGGCTCAGGGAATACTGGCTGCCCGGTTTGGACGGGTCCACCTCGGCGACGAGGTCGCCTTTCCTCACCGCGGATCCGATGCCGACTTTAAGTGACACGATCTTGCCGCCTGCGTCGGGCAGGACGTCGACGGAAGTCTCCGTCTCGATATCGCCGTTGAGTTCGGAATAGGCCTGCAGGTCTTGCCTCACGGCCTTTTCGGCCTTGACGGAGTAGACCGTGTCGGCGTCCGTTGCTGCGGCCTTCTTGCCGAACGCGGCCGCTGACATTTTTTCGTCCTTCACGAGAAGGGTGGGGCCGAAGACGAACAGGGCCGCGAGGACGGCGACTATGGCCGCCAAGATGATTTTCTTGTTCACGTCGATTTCTCCTTAATTCCGTCCGAGTTGGCCGAACGGCATGTTCAATTCGTTTTCCAGTTCCAGGATCGAGTTCGCCAAGGTGTAGTGCTCCTGCATGACGGCCAGCCTCGCTCCTTCCAGAGTGTCCCGGGAGCTTTTGAGGCTCTGCAGGTCGGTGGAGCCCTTCTTGTACGCTTCTTCGTAGAGCGCGTAGCTTTTCTCCGCCAATTCCACGTTGAGTTTCTGTACCTCAAGGGAGCTGTAGGATTTTTCGATGGTTCTCTTGAGTCGGCGGATGCTCGTCTGCGAGGCGAGCTGGGCCTCTCGGATTTGATTGGCTATCGACTTGATCGAGTCGTCGTATTGATCGAGCGATTCCCGCGTTGAGGACCCCGGGATGAAGCCGTCGAGGCTGAGCCCGATGGCGGCAGAGAACGACCCCGCGTCGTACCAATCTTCAAGGGCGCTGGAGTAGGTCGGCGATGCGCTATACGAAAGGGATAGGTACGGCATGAGCGCCTGATCCTTGACCGCCTTCTTCGATGCCGCGGTGATCTCGAGCGACTTCCTGAGCGCGGCGACCTCCATCGACTCCCCGATGGGCTCGGCG